>JABJCZ010000297.1 GCA_018668475.1 Alphaproteobacteria bacterium
ATTCGCTACGAAGGCTATGGAGCCAATGGCGTTGCCGTGCTGGTCGACGCGATGACCGACAACCGAAACCGAACGGCCGCCGAAGTGCGGTCCATTTTCACCAAGTTTGGCGGCAACCTGGGTGAAACGGGGTGTGTTGCGTTCATGTTCGATCGCATCGGTGCCTTTCGCTACGACATCGATACGGCAAGTGCCGACGATATGTTCGAGGCCGCGCTAGAGGCAGGGGCGAGCGATTGTGAAACGGATAATGAGGGTCACGACGTGAGCTGTGCGCCTGACGATTTCGCCACCGTCAGTGACGCGCTGGAGGAACGTTTCGGCAAGCCCGTAAGTGCTGGTTTGACCTGGCGCCCGCAGACCACGATTGAGGTTGACGAAGCAGCGGCCGAGACTCTCTTCAAGCTTCTCGATGCACTTGATGACTGCGATGACGTCCAGCAGGTCTCAGCCAATTTTGATGTCTCTGACGACATCATGCAAAAACTTTCGGCCTGAGGAGCCAGACGCCGCGGTGCTGAACAAACGCCGCCTGCTCGGTCTTGATCCCGGCCTCCGGATTACCGGCTGGGGCCTGATCGAGAGCGAAAATAATCGCCTGCATCACGTGGCGAACGGCACCGTTTCCACTGACAGCACGCTGCGGCTTTCCGAGCGTCTGTTGCAACTGCACGATGGGCTGGCTGCTGTATTGACGAAATACGTTCCGGATGAAGCGGCGGTGGAGGAAACCTTCGTCAATCGCAATCCGAAATCGACGCTCAAGCTAGGTCTGGCCCGCGGCGTTGTCTTATTGGCGCCAGCATTGCACGGGCTCAAAGTTGCGGAATATTCGGCCAATCGGGTCAAGAAGTCGGTGGTCGGTGCGGGCCATGCTGACAAGAGCCAGGTTGATATGATGGTGCGGCGGTTGTTGCCCGGATGCGAGCCGGAGAACGCCGATGCGACTGACGCACTGGCTGTTGCCATCTGCCACGCTCATTTTTCGGCCACCGGCAGCCGGTGGGAAGACGCACTCAATGCTGCGAGCAGGTGAGATCACATGATCGCTAAATTGACAGGCAAGCTCGATTCCACCGGCGACGGCTGGGCGGTCGTTGACGTTGGTGGGGTCGGGTATCTCGTCCATTGCACGACCAGAACACTCGCCGCCCTGCCGCGTCCTGGGCAGCCCGTGATGCTGTTGATTGAAACGGTGGTGCGCGAGGACGCCTTTCTGCTTTATGGCTTTGAAGACGCGCGGGCGCAGGAGTGGTTTCGCCTGTTGCAAACGGCCCAGAACGTTGGCGCACGTGTGGCGCTTGCGGTGTTGTCGACCATGAGTCCTGACGAGCTTGCCAACGCCATTGCTGCGGGTGACCGCAAAGCGTTGACCCGGACGCCCGGTGTCGGCCCCAAAGTGGCTGATCGCCTGATCACCGAATTGAAAGACAAAGCTGCTGGCATGGCTGGCTTCGTTTTGCCGAGCGGCCCATCAAGCAGCGGCGCCGCCGGCGATCAAGGGCCGGCAGGAGACGCTGTTTCGGCTCTGGTTAACCTTGGCTATGCGCAAGTTGAAGCTTTTGGTGCGGTATCCCGGGCTGTCGAGAAAGAGGGGCCGGACACCAAGGTTGAAACCCTCATTCGAATTGGCCTGCAGGAGCTGTCGCAATGACGGAAGAGCGGGTGGTGGCGCCCGATGCCGGTGGTGAAGACCGCTCCGAGGTGGCCCTGCGTCCACAGATGCTGGACGACTTTATCGGCCAGCGCAGTGCGCGGGAGAATTTGCGTATTTTTATCCACGCCGCGCGGGATCGTGGGGAAGCGTTGGATCACGTGCTGTTTTTTGGCCCGCCCGGTCTTGGTAAAACAACTTTGGCGCAGATTGTGTCGCGCGAGCTGGGTGTCGGCTTTCGCGCCACCTCTGGGCCGGTCATCGCACGGGCCGGTGACCTGGCGGCCATCCTCACCAATCTCAACGAACGGGATGTTCTGTTTATCGACGAGATTCACCGCCTGAACCCGGCGGTGGAAGAAATATTGTATCCGGCGATGGAGGACCATGAGCTTGATCTGATTATTGGCGAGGGCCCTGCCGCGCGCTCAGTGCGCATCGAGCTGCCGCCGTTTACTCTGGTAGGTGCGACCACCCGTACCGGGCTGATCACCACGCCGCTGCGCGAGCGCTTTGGCATTCCGCTGCGGCTGAATTATTACGAAACCGACGAGTTGCAGACCATCGTTAGTCGCAATGCTGAGCTTCTTGGTATTTCGCTCCAGGCGGATGGTGCGACCGAGATTGCCCGCCGGGCGCGGGGCACGCCCCGGGTTGCGGGTCGTCTGCTCCGACGGGTGCGAGACTTTGCCTCTGTGGCCGGACTTGAAGTGATTGATACCCGGGCGGCGGACGAAGCGTTGACCCGGCTCGATGTGGATCATCGCGGCCTCGATCAGATGGACCGGCGCTACCTCACTTGTATTGCTGAAAACTATGGCGGTGGACCGGTCGGGGTCGAGACAATTTCCGCCGCACTGTCGGAGCAGCGCGATGCCATTGAAGAGGTCATTGAGCCTTACCTCATTCAACAGGGATTTCTGCAGCGCACACCGCGTGGTCGGGCGTTGACGGCGCATGCGTTCCGCCATCTCGGGCTGACACCGCCG
>JABJCZ010000460.1 GCA_018668475.1 Alphaproteobacteria bacterium
ATAATTTCTTTAACACGTTCTGCCGCATTTTCTGTAAAAATCATACTCTTACCACCTTTATATCTCTTGTTGTTGTACTAAACTGACTGTATAGCACGTCATTGTTTGTGTTCACAGATGGGTCTGCACTATCAATTTTTTTAATTGAATAGTCAATAGGTCCACCTGTCAAATATTCGTTATTGTCTTTACTTTCATACCACTTAAGACTATCATTTGGATGACCAATGCCTAAACTATAAGTCAAGTTGTTATCTTCTTGTTTGATACCCAATACTTCGCCCCATGCATCTTGGCTGTAATTGGCTTGGTCTAAGTCGCCACTTCTGGGCTCTTCTATGTAACCAAAATTCTTACCGTATCCAGTAACATATCCCATCATATTTGCACTAAAAGCCACTGTTCCACTTGCTATACCAATTGATGTATATGCATTATCCCATCTACTTGCTTCGTTTGGGTCTCTTATAGTGCCGTCTTTTCTGACATTACGAACTTCAGTTTCATCTACTTTTCTATTAAAAACGAATAAACAGTTTGCGCCCATCTGTGGATTTCTTGCTACCCAATCTTTTTCACCAGGATACATAGTAAATCCCCAAGAATGGTCTTTACATAAAAAATCTATCTTTGCTCTATCTGTGACAATATACAAATCAAAAAAACTTTCATCCTGTTTTGAAGGAGCGTGACTGGCAAGATAAGCCCAGTGATTTATATGGTCTTCATCTATTGTTTTAGAATAGTCCCAGTTTCTTTGACATCTACGTGCCTGATTGATTGCATTTCTTTCGATATTCATGTTTTCAGTGTTACTCAAGTTATTCTCCTCTATGGTTGGTCAAATACACCGTGATGAATTCCTTGTTCAACTTCGTGTTTTTTACTCGATGCCTCTTCATGTAGATGAGATATCTCATAAAACCGATTAATAAGCCCGATGGCTGTTTTATAGTTAGTATATGTATCAATACTTTCTTCGATTTGTTCTATAATAAAGTTAGTATGTCCTTTCAATTCAAAAATGAAATTCTCAAGTTCGTATTGTAAGTTTGCTCTAGCAAGTTGAATTCTTAAATCAGAAATAAAACTTAAATCTTCTGCTGTAGTGCCATCACGGAAATCCCATTCGTGACCATTTGTTTCTAATATATATCTTGCTCTTAGAATTGGGTCTACTAATGTATTGAATGCCCTGTGAGCAAATTCTTTGTGGTCTCTACCGATAAATGAGTTATCATCTTTTAAGATATTTAGAATCTTTTTGTAGTGCGTAGAAAGACTTCGGATACTAGTTCCTTGTTTTTCTTCGACACCGAAGAATTTGAAATAATTCTTCTCATCTAAATTGTATAATCGTTTTGTTCCTGACATAAATTTCTACCTATTTGTACTTATATGATACAGTGTTTCAATCAATAAGTCAACCATTTTCTGAAGTATTTTTCAGTTTATCGGTGAGTTGTTGGTAAGGGCGTAGTCTTGGGTCTGTTTTATCGTCTTCATTGAACTGTAGACCGTATCTCCAACCATTATCTACTTTTTCTGACATCCATCTGTTATGTTTCATAGCAGTTAAATCAACCTCTGTCTCACCTTCTGGTAAAAGATAATCTTCGGTAGTTGTTATTTCCATAATAAAGTCTTCGTCTGTCCAGTCTGTGATTAAACCAAGAATAACTTCTGCTTCTGTTTCTGACACGCCTCGATTTAATCTAAAATCATAGATGTGTTCATACAATGCTTCATCTCCTAAGTGATAAATTACTGCTGTCCCATCTTCTAAAGGCTGAAATATGTTTACAATTGCTTTTTTAAGAACAATAATTATACCACGGATGTCAGTTTTATCTAACTCCTTGGTCATCTTTAGTCTGATGTGATATTTGAAGTTACTTTTGTTCATTTTTTGTATCTTCCTTAAACTTAGTTGAACTAGAATTCACATACAAACCAAACCATGCCGCACCAGAACCTACTAGGACTGATACTAAACCTGCTTGTTGGGAGTTTGGCTCTGGCAATAGCATAAACCATTGAACTACATCGTATAAAAGATAGATGTACATAGAAATGAATGCTCTAGGAAAGAGTCTCCATCTGCTGAAATATTCTGGTGCTATGTGAAGCCAATTAGTTGTTTTTGTCATGTCTAATACTCGATTACTTTTCTATATGTATTTATCTTTTAAAAATGTGAATATTTCACTTCACATTGTGACAAATTAATAAAGAGAATTAGACGTAGGTTACTGTGACCTTTAAATCGCCAGAAGTGGCGCCGTAGTGAGCAAATGCACATTTGATTTCTAGTTCAGCCGCACCGGCATAATGATAATCTGGATTAGTTACATATGAACCAGTGGTTTCAAGGTCATTTTCATAATCAGACATAAATCTGTCTTGGTCTGATTGTACCCCAACGATTAATGATGGTGTTCCACCTGTGTACCCTGCTACCGCAGTAGTACATTCTACGAGAACACTTAGAACCCTTGAGTTACTACTAATTCTACCGAGTGTGATGGTTGATGTGTTACCAAATCCACCGACTGGAGTAGTAAATGTGTGTGATAATGAGTTGGCATCAGTTGCCGCACTATCTTCATTAGCAAGTAATACCCAAGCACCACCAGAACGAAGATATAATGCCCATTCACTTTCGCCTGAGTCTAGTACGTGAACTTGGTCACCTGTGAGAGACGAGGCGTTAAGAGCATCTCTTGCCGCAATACTGGCTACAACTGTGATACCACCAGCAGAACGAATACCTTTTTCGACATTTAGACCTAGAGCATATGAACCAGAGTGACCTGACAT
>JABJCZ010000031.1 GCA_018668475.1 Alphaproteobacteria bacterium
CTCGTAGGCATCCGCCAGTTTGCGGCCGGGCCGTGGCTTCTTGCCGTCGCCGGAGATCAGGCGGCCGAGTGCCGGCACCGCGCCGGGCGTATGGGCCAGCAGCAGCATCTTCTCCCGCGCGTGGAACGCATGAAGGTCGGCTATCCGCCATTGACCGGAAAGCAACTGGCGCACACGCTGGTAGGCAAATACACGCTCAATAAATGCCTCGCGCAGCCGCGGGTCGTTGAGTCGGCCCTCTTCCTCGACGGGAAGGTGCGGCAGGGCCTCGGTAAGCGCCGCAGCGAAATGGCCTCGGCCGCTCTGCAACGGGGGTTTGCCCTTCCCCTGATGGATTTTCACGCGAAATAGGCCGCAGCTCGGCGACCCGCGTTTGAAAATGTAACCGTGCAATCCGATGGCCGCTATCCCGGCGCTTCGCGCGCTTGCGTAGGCGGCCATGTCGGCGGTGAGGTCGCGACCGCTCTTCGGCGCAACAAGCCGTGGCGGGCTCTTGCCCGCGGCGGCTTGCTCAAGGCGGATGGTTTCGCGCGGTGCGCCGAGGCCGAGCTCCATTTCCGGGCAGACGGGTAAGAAGGTCACGAAGGCGGCCAACGTTCCGGTGAGGTAGGTGTCGTGTTTGTGACCGCCGTCATGACGCACTGGCTCACCCAGCAGACACGCTGAGACGCCGATGCGGAGGATGTCCGCCTGGCCGGTGGGCGTGTTGGACGTGTTGGGCGTGGTCATGCGTTGAGCGCTTCCGCGTCGGCGTAGCGCCGCACCCGGCTGATGCCGCCGCGGAATGCGTAGGCATCAAACCCGGCCTGCTGCATCAGCTCGGCAAGCACCGGCGTTTGCGTGCCGAAGGTGCAATAGAGGATGTAGGTCTTGTCCTTGTCGAGCTTGCGATAGTTCTCGACCAGCGCCGCTGGGTCACGATTGGAGGCGCCGGGCACGTGCCAGGAGTCAAACATGTGCTGCGGCTGAAAATCCAACACCACGGCGCCGGCGGGAATGTCATCGGCGAACAGATACGGGGCTCGCAGGTCAATGGCAGTCAATTTGTCGAGGTCGATATCCCGGCGAGCACACACTGCAGCAATGAGTATAGCTGGGTCGAGGTCAACTTCTTGCGCATCGACCTTCTCCGGTGTTGCCGCCGTGACCGGGCGTTTTGGCGAGATAGCGCAATATTCCTTCACTTTCTCTGACAGCGGGGCCGTGCCGATATGGCGCGCCTGATCCACTATTTCCTGCTTGTCGAGGCCAATGAGCGGGCGATAGACGGGCAGATTAGACGCGCCGTCAATGGCGCGCAGGTTGGCCAGGGTCTGGGATGAAACCTGGCCCAGTGCTTCGCCGGTGATAATAGCCTCGGCGCCGGTTTCGGCCGCGATCTGGCAGGCAGCTCGGTAGAAGTAGCGTTTGAGAACCACTTGCCAATAGGCCGGTCGGGCATGGGCCTGGATATCTGCCACCGGCTCGGTGAAATCCACCACATAAAGCCGGGGGTGTTCGCCAAACCCCCAAGCCTCGGTCAGCACTTTGGTTACCTGCAGTAACTGGCGTTCATAGGCGAGCCCGCCAAGATTACAAAACAGAAAGTCCACCGCCGCACCGCGTCGCATCAGGCGCCAGGCCGCTACCGCAGAATCGAAACCGCCCGAAATCAATGCCAGCGTGCGTCCATGAATGCCCGGCGGCAAGCCGCTGGCGCCAATGTTGCGCCCGGCGAACAGATACGCGTGTCCGCCAAATACCTCGGCGCGCACAGTGATCTCGGGGTTGGTCAGGTCAACCGTCGCGCCATCGTTCAGGGCCGCACCAAGCTGGCGTTCCACATCGAGTGCGCTGAAGGTGCGCGGGCCGATGCGCTTGCACCGCACCGCATACCGCTTGCCCTTGACCTTATCGGCGAATATTTCACGTCCCGTTCTGACAATCGCTTCGACGGTGGCATCGGTAATCGCTTCAACCGGAGAAAAGCTGCCGAGCCCAAACACCCGGGGCAAAACGCCGAGTGCTGCCGGGCGGTCTTCCGTGCGCAACAGCAGGCGCGCGTCCACCATGTCGAGACTATGGGCGATGCCATTGCGATTGAGGGCCTCGACCAGGTTCCTGCGCATTGCCTGTTGATAGCGCTGGCGCGTACGCGGGGCCTTGGTCGTCATCTCGCCGCCAATACGAATGATGGTGAGGTTAGCGGCCTTGTCCGCTTCCGGCGATACAACTTCAGTTGTCTTTTTGGCCGGTGGCGCCACGATGCTGGCTTTCTGGTCGATCATGATGGGCGCATCAATAGCAGGCCGATGGGGCTGCCCTCAACC
>JABJCZ010000298.1 GCA_018668475.1 Alphaproteobacteria bacterium
AAACAGAATATCGCCGGCTTGCAGGACGTCGAAAATTTCAAGGCCGGCTTCCTGCACCGGTGCCTGCAGCAATTCGACCTGCGACAGCCCTTCGATCCCCGCCCTGGGCGCCGGATCCACTGCCGTGATGCGCCCATCAAATCCGCCATCGTGAATTGCCCGCGCCATAAAGCGGGTGGAATGGCCGGACCCGACCTCGACGATCCGGCGCGGCTTTCCGGCGCGCACAATGGTGTAGGCGACCGCAGCGTCCAACCGCGGAAACCAGTCCTGCGCCCATCTGGGCGCGGGCGGCGGCTGGCGGCCAATATCAATCAGATCTTCGGAAAAACCATCGATGCCAGAAATCAGGGTGCGAAAATCGGGCTCAGCGGACCGGAACAGTTCCACCACAGCCGCATAGGGCGCGCGTTTGTCAGGACCGGGCAGACGGCCGGCATATCGGTAGGGAATAAAAAACCCCTTCCGCGCCAGACCCAGCGTGGTCGATATGCCCATGACGGCTCGCCGAAAATACATAATTGTCCGTAGTTGTTTGACTGTGCTCGTGCCACCCCTCAGGGGCGCAATACGAGCCCTTCTCGCGCGACCACCGATTTGGGCCGCGCCTGATCAACCGCACGAGCTATACCGTCCATAAAATCATCATCATGGCCAGGATCGTGGTGAAACACGACGTAAGTTTCGGCCTTTGCGGCCTCACACAAACGCACGCCCTCCTGCCATGTAGAATGGCCCCACCCAATATGATTGGGATATTCCTCGTCGGTGTAGGTCGAATCGTAAATCACAATATTCGCGCCGCGCACAAAATCGATGAGGGCCTCGGTATTACCCGTCTCCGGATGTTCATGATCCGTCAGGTAACAAATACTGCGGCCATCATATTCTACGCGATATCCGATGGCTCCATTGGGATGGTTGAGGGAAATCGTGCTCAGGTTGATTCCGGGCCCGGGCGTCAGCACATCTCCGGGAGCAAATTCTTCGAAAATCAATTTGGCGCGCAGGGTATCGGTATTGAGCGGATTCAGGGGATCATCCAGCAGCCCCATCATGATGTCCTTGATAGCGCCCGGTTGATCGAGGTGGCCACCGTGAATTCGAAATGTATTCCCATCCTGCAGACCCAACGGAAAATGCGGCCAGCCCCAGACGTGATCATAGTGACAATGGGTCAGATATAGGTCGGTATCCACCGGACCAGCGCCGGTCTTTGACTGACCGTATTGATACAGGCCGGTGCCGGCATCAAACAGAAGTGTGCGCCCACCGCACTCAATTTCGAGACAGGCCGTATTGCCGCCATAACGAGCCGTTGCCGCGCCAGGGCAGGGGATGCTGCCGCGGACGCCCCAGAACCGGACAAAAAAATCATTTACTGCGTCCATCAGGCCCCTCCCAAAGTGTTCCCGCGGGAACCGGCCCATTTTGCCCCATGGGCCCGAGAGGTCAAAGCCCGAAGTGGGTTCCGTGACTTAATACCGTGCCGTGATAGAATCGCGCTGGACCACCAGGGACCCAATCGAAAGCCTGCCGCAGATCTGTATGTCGGATGCGATCACTTATCACTGCGATGCCGCCCGTGCGACGCTGACCCTCAATCGGTCCGAGACCCACAATCGCCTTTCGGTTGCTGACCTCTCGCTGCTGGAATCGCTGCTGGAGCGCGCCGACGCGGAACCGGGTGTGCGCGTCGTTGTTTTGACGGCAACACCGGGCCCGGTCTTTTGTGCCGGTTTTGAAATTGATGCCATTCTCGATACCGACTGGGCCGACAACCAGTTCACACGAACGGTTGAGCGGCTGGAGGGCATGAGCCGGCCGACAATCTGTAGTATCGGTGGGGCTATCTATGGGGGCGCGTGTGAGCTCGCCATAGCTTGCGATCTGCGTATTGGCACGCCCGAAGTTGTGCTGCAGATTCCGCCGGCACGCTTGGGGCTGACCTATTTTCCGTCAGGTTTGCGCCGATTCGTAGAGCGTCTGGGGCCTGGGCCAACCAAACGCCTGTTCTTGACCGCTGAACAGGCGACCGGGACAGACCTCGTGCAGATGGGGTTTTTGGATTATCTGGTTTCTGAAGACGGGTTGGTGGCAAACACCGATGCGCTTGCAGCGCGAATAGCCGCGCTGGCGCCCAACGCCGTTCAGGAAATGAAAAAATCGATAGACGGCATTGCCCGGGGCACTCTTGATGAGAAACAGGCCCTCGCAGCTGCCATCAAGTCTTTCGGTTCCGCCGAATCCCGCGAAGGAATCGCCGCTTTTCGTGAGAAGCGCGTACCCAAGTTCGACGACATTTAGGCTGGGCGGTGTCGCTGCATAAATCTCACGCCCACGCATCTAAGGCGCCCGCCCCAACAAACTGGACAGGTGTAGCGCTCGGACTATGCATCGGCGCGCTGGCGGCTTTTCATCAGTTCAAGATCCCACCGGCTATTCCGCTGCTGCTGGACCGTTACCACTATGATCTGACGGTCGCTGGCGGGTTCATGTCGGTATACGCTGCTGTAGGCCTTGCGGCATCGGCTTTGCTCGGCCTCGGCTTGCAGCGGTTTGGCCTGCGCAGATATGTGTCGCTGGCAGCGGCCCTGTTTATTGTCGGCTCGTTAATCACCATTGCCTGGCCGACTTTTGCCAGCGTCGTGCTGATATCCCGTGGCATCGAAGGGCTCGGATTTGCCATCTTTGCCGTTGCCGGCCCGGTTCTCGCGATCAGCAGTGCTAACGAACGCCACCGGCCGCTTGCTATTGCCATTTATGCGGCGTGGATTCCGCTCGGTCAGCTGGTGGCGCTCGGCGTCGCCCAACCTGTTATCGCTGCGGAAGAGTGGCGCCTGATCTGGTGGGTTGGCGTGGCGTTGACCGTATTGCTCACTGCTGCAGTCTGGCGCGCTGGTCGCCATCCCAAACGTGACCCGTCCACAGTTCAGCCTGCCCTGCGGCTACGCGACGTGTCGCAAGCCCAGCGGGTCGCGCTTTATGTGAGTGCCGCGCTGTTTGCATTGTGGTCAGGTCAGTTTTTCGCCATGACGACCTGGTTGCCGCATTATCTGGTGGAAGTGCGGGGTATCGGTGCATCGGCGGCAATGTTGCCCTACGCAGTCCCGGCGGTCGTCGTCATCGTCTTCAATATCGTTGGCGGCATGTTGTTGCGCCGTGGTGTTCCGATGTTTCCATTGTTATCGAGCGCCCTGGCCGTACAAGGCGTGCTCTGGCTGTTTTTCGCATCGTTTGATTCGGTCTGGAGCGGCATTGCGGCTCTGGCAATATTTGGGGCGGCGGCGGGAATCACACCAACCTGTTTGTTTTCCATGCCCAATACAATTTTGGGGCCGCGCGGCTCCAGTGGCACCGCATTTGGCGTCATCATGACGGGGCGTAATATGGGGGTGCTGGTCGGGCCAATCCTATTGCCCCAATTGATGCACCTGAGCGGTGCTTGGGATGAAGCCAGCCCGATTTTTGGTGCAATTACACTAGTTGCCGCTGCGGGCGCTGCTGGGCTTGGATTTATGATGTTTCGGATTGGTAGCCCGGGGCATTGAGTGAGCGGCAGCAAGGGCCACCACGCTAATTTGATAGCCGATAACCACCGCTCTCCGTGATCAGCAATTGTGCGTTTGACGGGTCTTGCTCAATCTTCTGGCGTAGCCGGTAGATGTGGGTTTCCAGCGTGTGCGTCGCCACGTTTGCGTTGTAGCCCCACACCTCGCTCAATAAAACATCACGGGAGACGACCCGATCCTGCGCGCGGTACAGAAATTTGAGGATCGCGGTTTCCTTTTCGGTCAAGCGAACCTTGGCATTGGTTTCGGCATCAACCAGCATCTTGGCAGCAGGTTTGAACGTGAAATGCCCGATGAGGAACGTCGCATCCTCACTTTGCTCGTGCTGACGGAGCTGGGCTCGAATACGCGCCAGCAGCACACCGAGCCGAAACGGCTTCGACATGTAATCATTGGCCCCTGAATCCAGGCCAAGAATAGTATCGGCATCGCCATCAGCCGCAGTCAGCATGATAATCGGTACCTTGATGCCGTTTCGGCGCATGACTTTGCAGAGTTCACGGCCATCGGTATCCGGCAAACCGACATCGAGCAACATCAGGTCGAAATTTCCGGTTTTCGTCGCCGCCAGAGCTTCGGCGCCGCAACCGGCCTGCGTGGCCTCGAATTCTTCATAGACCTCAAGCTGCTCCACCAGAGACTGGCGCAGCGCCTCATCGTCATCGACGACCAATATGCTTTTCTTCGCGCTCATTATCCCACCGTTGTCGTTGCGCGATCAGGTTGATCACAACGATATTGCCTTCATCTTACTCTGCGCAACCGTTCGTTACTGCATTGTTGCGTTGGCGGCACTGCAGCCCCGGATAACACCGTCAGTGGACTGACAGCAATTCTTGCGCAAATAGGCAGTGCGCGCCCGGCAGATTCTGCCCTGACCGCCATCGAACTCACGCGGACTAAATACAACTAATTGAAATATATACATTAATCCCTTGGCGCATCCCTTGCATGGACAGTGCTGAAATGGGTGCAATAAACCAACATACAATGCACCAGGCCGACCTTTGGGGCGCGCGTGAACGGATGGCGCTGCAACCCCACATGGGAGCCTTGGCAAGCAAGAGCGGCAGCAATTCGCTGGAACTCGCGTCCGCATCGCCTGCGGATTCGTCCAGCCTGTTTGGCGACGACGGATTCGGATTCGACGACTTGTTGGACCTGATCAACCCGCTTCAACACATTCCCATCGTATCCACTGCCTATCGGGCATTGACCGGTGACGAAATCGCACCAGGTGCGCGACTGATGGGCGGCGCCCTGTTTGGCGGGCCGATCGGCCTCGCAACGGCAGTTGTCAGCACTGCAGTTGAGAGCGCGACCGGCAAAGATATTGGTGAATCTGTCTTGGCGATGTTTTCAGGTGATGACGACACACCGGCCGAGCCCGGCCCCATGCTGGCCAATGCCGGCGGCGCAATATCTACAGAAATTGCGGCTCTTGACGCTGCGCCGCCTCTACTTGTTGCCCCGCCTCCGCCAACCGTTTCGAGCGCAAGCGCAAATACGAATTTGGCCCCGCGCGCCGCCGAGCAAACTGCACCGCCACCAACAGTCCTGTCCGCAAATATTCCGCAGCTCAGTCCTGATCAGGTGGCGCTGCTTCTCAATTCCTTGGGTCTCCCGCCGGACGCTGCAAATTCTACGAAACTGGTTGTGAGTGATGCGCGTACCAGTCCGCCCGCGGCAAATGAAGACGCGCCAACGGCGCAGGCATCGCCACCTTCAACACAGGCGCCTGCGCCGGCACCATTGCGACCCGCCGCAGCGGTCCCCGCCGATCAGCCGGTACCGAAACAGGCTGTCTGGCAGCCCTTCGATCAAGAGCTTGATCCGTCCGAGATGCCACAGGAGATGATCTCCGAGGCCATGGCCTGGGCGCTGGACAAATATCAAACTGAGTTTGGAGAAACCAGTCTCAACCCACGCGGACAAACGCACGACAGCGGGGCATAGAAAACACCATCATAACAATGACGTTGGCGGGGGCTAACGGAGACAAACGAACTGTGACACCCTCAATAATTGATACCAGCGGCCCAGCCAGCACCATCGACATTGTGTTTGATCCCGCCGGCACGCTCCAATGGCAAGACCAGAATATCCCCTGCGCAATCGGCGCCAACGGCGTCAGCGGCAACAAAATTGAAGGTGACAGCGCCACGCCGGCCGGCTGTATGCCGCTCCGCCGCGTCCTGTATCGACCAGACCGCATAGCACCGCCCAAAACACCCCTGCCTGTCGCACCGCTGACGCCGCGCGATGGATGGTGTGACGATCCGAGCGACCCGCTTTATAACCAGCACATTCGTCAGCCCTTTGCCGGCAACTCGGAGATACTGTGGCGGACGGATGCCGTCTACGATGTCATCGTCGTGCTGGGTTATAATGATAATCCGGTGATGGCCGGAAAAGGCAGTGCAATTTTCATGCACGTTGCCCGCGCCGATTTTTCGCCAACCCGAGGATGTATTGCAGTTTCACGCGATGCACTCATTGAGATATTGCGGACTTGTAACCCCCGTTCACGGCTCTGCGTCCCACCATCTGATAGTCCGCCAGACATGCTTATGTAGAGATCAGTCCCGCGCACCAAAGATGGCGCGACCAACTCTCACATGTGTTGCGCCAAGTGCAACGGCACCGGGATAATCGGCGGTCATTCCCATACTCAATTGGTCGATCCCATTGCGCCGTGCCATTTCCGCCAGCAGCGCGAAGTGGGGAACCGGGTTTTCACCGGCCGGAGGAATACACATCAGTCCGGCTACAGGCAGCCCCAAGCCATCGCGACACTCGGCGACAAATGCGTCAACCTGGTCCGGATAGATGCCAGATTTTTGATCTTCTTCGCCGGTGTTGACTTGAACAAAACAATCGCGACGCAGGCCCGTTCGCTCAAACTCCCGGGCCAACGCACCGCCGAGCTTCGGCCGATCGACGGAGTGAATTACATCGAATAGGGCCACGGCCTCGCGTACCTTGTTGGTCTGCAATGGGCCAATAAGGTGCAGCGTCACATCCGGGTACACACGCCTGAGATCGGGCCATTTCGCCGCCGCTTCCTGCACCCGGTTTTCACCAAAGTGGCGTTGGCCCGCAGCCAGCACGGGCTCAATACGCGCCACCTCCACCGTTTTGCTAACAGCGACCAGCGTGACCTCTTGTGGGGCGCGACCAGCATCTCGCGCCGCCGCGGCTATCGCCTCTCGAACGTCGGCGAGCGACATGGCCGCGTCATGGGCAGTTGGTTGCAGCGTGTCTACGGACATGTCAGCCTCACACAATATCGTTCTGAACAGGTGGTTGATGAAGCTATCAGAGGCAGCGGGTCGGCTCAATTCAAGGAGCTCGAAACTACCGGCACTTATTTTTTTGACCGACCAGGCAAGAGTACCGGATGTCGCTGCCGTGGCAGCAAAGCTGCCGACCGGCAGCGCTATCATCCTGCGCGACTACACCGCACCGAACCGGCAGGAGATTGCGCGCAGCCTCGCACAACTGACACACCAGCACGATCTTGTTTTACTAATTGGTGGCGATGTTGAGCTTGCGGGCGCGGTTGGCGCAGATGGCGTTCATTTTCGTGAACAGGATCTCACATGCCGGGCCGATGAGATTGCCCGCAAAATTGAACGGGTCACGGACCGAAAGAAACTTATCGTCACCGCCGCTGCTCATTCGGCGACTGCCCTTCAACGTGCTGCAGACTTTGGTGCCGACGCGACTTTACTGTCCCCCGTCTTCACCACGGCGAGCCACCCAGGTACGACACCGCTCGGCCTAGCGCAGTTTGCCGCACTGGCCGCCGACGCCGCGCTCCCAGTATATGCGTTGGGTGGTATTGATGAGGAAAACGTCAATCAACTTCTCACGACCAGCGCCATTGGCATTGCGGCAATTGGCGCTCTTGCCACCTAGCGGCCGGCCATAAATCTACCCGTCAGTTAGGGCGAACGCGTGCTCAATATACTTAACCAGTTCGGCCACACTCTGCTCTGCTGATTGCCTGTCGGTATCAATCACAAGATCCGCTTGACCCGGCTGTTCATAGGGCGCCGAGATTCCGGTGAAATCAGACACCTCACCGGCCCGGGCACGCCGGTACAGGCATTTCGTATCTCGTTGTTCGCATACATCGAGGGAGGCTTCGACGTAGACTTCGTGGAAGGTGATACCCTCGGATCGATCTGCCGCCTCACGTGCCCGGTCACGATCCGCACGATAGGGAGATATGAAAGCGGTCAAGACCACCATGCCGGCATCTGCAAACAATGCCGCGACCTCACCCACCCGGCGAATATTTTCTGCGCGATCATCCGGCGAAAAATTTAGATTGGCGTTGAGCCCGCCACGCACATTGTCACCATCGAGCACGTATACCTGATAGCCCTTTTGGAACAGCACCCGCTCGGCTTCCAGTGCGATGGTCGACTTGCCAGCACCGGAGAGACCGGTGAGCCAGACAACGCCACCGCTGTGGCCGTTCTTATGCAGACGTGCGGCGCGCGGTACCCGGTGACCCACAGCAAACAGATTGGTGCCCTTGTCAGTGATCTGGTCCCGCTGGTCAGGGTAGCCATGCATACTGATGATACCGCCACCGGCAATGTCATATCCGTCCACCAGAACAAACCGGCCGGTGCGGGCGTTGGCG
>JABJCZ010000447.1 GCA_018668475.1 Alphaproteobacteria bacterium
GGACTATCACTAGGTATATTGTTAACACTATTCGTGTTAGAAAGAAAAAAATAATGGAATTTTTACTCAAAGCAATTATAGGTGGACTTGTTATCGCAGGTGTCGTTACAGCGGCTGAACGAGGTAATCCTACAATGGGTGCTTTAATACTAGGAATACCAGCGGCGTCACTTGTCAGTATTATCTTTATGCATTATTCAGGTGTGCAACCAGAAATATTCAGCCAATTAGCAAAAGAGACAATCTATTTTGTGATGGTGAGTTTGATATTCTTTCCTATCTTTGCCTATATGGTTCTACATTATGGCTTCTGGCTGTCTATGGGAGTATCGTTATCGATTACATTATTAGCCATCTATGGGCTACTAACATTTCTATCTAATATATAAGTTATCTTGGACAAAACGAATACTGTCCTCACATACCAACGCATTCACAACTAACATTATACTATCGTTAGACGGACTACAGTTGAAAAGCGTGTGTGCTTTTGTTGTGTTGATTACATAACAATGTCCGTGGTCAAAATTCAAAGTTGTATCTTCTAACATAAATCTGAAAGATGGAGGATTACAATTCTGTAATGGCCAAATAATTCTAAAACTTTGCTGGTCGTAATAAACATGGTCACGATGTGGAGAAAAATATCCTCCTGGTGGTAACCGCAAGAAGTGTGACCTAACACTCCAATCTAACATTGGTTCCATCACTCGTTGTAATTCACTACTACTCTTATACAACTCAGTTGGTATATTAAAATCTTTTTCTTTTAAGAATGTTCCGTTTTCAGTATTCCACTGAAGTAAACTATCTAAAGCAGGCCCTGGTCCGCATTTACCCTTGTCATTTATAACGCACAAGCCATCACGCAAGATTTGAGGTTTACGAGGATTATACTTTGCCCATTTGTCTTTAAATGGTTCTAACTCTTTTAGTAGTTTGTTAACTTTGAAATGAGCATTTAGTTGATAGAAATCTCCGTACTGTGTAATTTTATCAATCATTGTCAATTAATGTATCCTTGTTCTTAATCGTTATCCGTTGAGGTATCATTATTTCCATCTTCAAATTCTTCTGGTGGTTCCATATAACCTGTCAATTTATCTGGCAGAGAACTATCAAATGGAGGATTACTATGAATAATATCACCTTCAATAATATCATTATCAATATCATCTTCTATGTCAAAGTGAGCATCTAGGATAGTTTTTACATTTGTAGCAACATCTTCTTTAATCTTTGCTACATCAATTTTTACTTGGACATCAGCAATCTTATCAAACCGGTGTACAAGTTTTTCCCAGTTAAGGTCATCGGCAAGTGGTAGAGGATGTAAGAGTTCATCACCTTTCATCTCAATCTCTTGTCCACTTGCTAATGTTACGAGTATACTTTCTACATATTCTGTAGGAATACTCATTGGAAATATTTCATCCATTAACTTATCAAAGTCTGGGTCGTGTTCCATTTCAAAAACCTCTTAAAAGTTAATGTTAAAAATTTTACTCCGAAGGCGCGGCTGCTTCTGCTCTTGCCTTCATGGCTTTTGCAGTAGTTCCTGCTGGTCTGCCTCTGCCCTTTTTAGCAGGTTTCTCTGCCTTAGGACCAAGACTAGGGTCAAATTTGACTGCTTCGGCACGTTTTCTTTCTGCTTCTTCTTCCAACATCACTGCTTGAACTAGCAAGTTTTGTGCAATTTTCTTGTTGTCTCCGTCGAGACCTGCATCAACTTGTTCAGCAACATTCTCTTGGAAAGTTTGCTGTGGCGCTTCGGGTGTATTACCTGCTTTGCCTCCTGCAATTTCATCCATTTGTGCTAACAAATCAGATAATGGAAGAGAGGTTGTAGAGTTAGGATTCATCATAATTTGTTCAACTGGAATCTTCTTCATTAAACCTTCTTTATGTAATGTTTCCAACATACTGTTGCCATTCCAAAAGACTTTACGAGAAAGAACTTCGTATAACTCTTTAGCGGCTTGACCTTCTTTAGACTCTAAAGCAGACATAAAATCCTCATGATATTTGTCTGGTAGAGAATCACTATACACAACTAAAGCATTCTCTGGTTCATCTGGTAGGCGTAAGAAAACAACACTCAAACGAGTATTAGTTCCTACATGTGTTCCTACATGCTTAATAAATGCGGCCATTAGGCACCTTCCTCAGACTTTACGTCTGCGTTTTGGCCTGACTCGACATCACCTGCCGCTTCGGCTGCCGCTGTTTGGGCTGCTTGTACGTGGTCTACAAACTCTTTAACTTTGTTTGCTACTGCACCGACTGATGATAATTCATTAGCCTGAAATGCACCTCGCTTAGATGCTAGGTCAATGATGTTGTAAATATTTACCAAATCATTTACTGTAACACTAGGCGCCACTGGTGCTTCTGGTGCCGCTGTTGTTTCTTGTTCTGACATAAAATTACTCCTTTGTCATTTGTTAAATTAATATTATATATATAATATGAACTAATTTACTCAATTCACTATTCCATTCTACATTATTCAGCCACTAAAGTCAAGTAGTTTGTTTAAATATTATGCTATTTTCTCTGTTTTTTTGTTAATATA
>JABJCZ010000299.1 GCA_018668475.1 Alphaproteobacteria bacterium
CGCGCCAATTAGGCTTTTGCCGAGTACGATTGCTCCATTGGGGCTACCGCGAGTTGACGCCCGTCCGCCCGTCGCTACACTGCAAAACAGTACCGGTCTACGCATTTGAACCCTGTGGGAGAGGTCGCCCCAAGCGGGCGGCGCCGAAGGAGCAACTGTCCCGGAAACTCTCAGGCACAAGGGACCGCAGGGGAATGTGTCTCTGGAAAGCAGGTTGCATGCCGTCGGGGCATGGAACCTCACCGAAGGGGTAAGCTGACGGCGCATTCATGCGCTTGCGGTCAATCTCTCAGGTCATAAAGACAGAGGGGACGCCGGGTGGCTCAAGGTTGGGCCACGCGTTGCGTCTTGTCTTGTTTTGACCTTGGGAGCCCTCGATGACTGGCCATCCTGTTGACCACGAAGAAACCCTTCTTCAAACCCCGCTGCATGCCAATCATGTTGCGTCAGGCGGCCGTTTAGTGCCGTTTGCCGGGTACGAAATGCCAGTTCAATATGCTGACGGTATCATGGCGGAACACAATCAGGCACGTGAACAGGCCGCGCTTTTTGATGTTTCCCATATGGGCCAGGTATTGCTCATTGGCGATGGTGCAGGTGCGGCACTTGAGCGTCTGGTCCCGGGCGATGTTCTGTCGCTGGCGTCTGGCGCCATGCGATATACGCAGCTGACCAGCGCCGCCGGTGGCATCATTGATGATCTCATGGTTACCCGTGTGGACGGTGGATACGCTGTCGTCGTCAATGCCGCGCGCAAGGACGTGGATATCCCACACTTGCGTGAACACCTCGGCACTGGTGTGTCGCTGGAGGTGCAGGAGGATAAAGCCCTGATTGCGCTGCAAGGCCCTCGGGCCGTGACCGCCCTAGCGCGGCATTGTGCTGCGGCCAGCTCACTTGGTTTCATGACCGCCGGCGCCATGACGATTGACGGCCGGGCGGCGTTCATCTCACGTTCTGGCTACACCGGCGAAGACGGGTTCGAAATTTCGGTCAATGCGGGGGATGCACCGGCTATCTGGGATCTTCTGATGAACGAGCCGGAAGTGGCCGTAGCGGGCCTTGGTGCACGCGATTCACTGCGCCTCGAAGCCGGGCTGTGCCTGTATGGGCACGATATCGATGAAACGACCTCACCGATTGAAGCTGCTCTGACCTGGTCTGTCGGCAAGCGACGCCGAGCCGAGGGCGGGTTTTTGGGCGAGCAACGAATTCTGGCAGAGATTGCCAATGGCCCATCCCGGCGGCGTGTCGGCATTCTGCCAAGTGGTCGGGCGCCCGTTCGCGAAGGTGCGGTTGTCCATGATGCGGCAGGCGCGCCGATCGGCGCTATTACAAGCGGCGGCTTTGGGCCGACGGCAACCAGACCGGTTGCCATGGGCTATGTCGATATCGCCCATGCCAAGGCTGGCACCCCCTTGTTTGTCGCGGTGCGTGGCAAAATGTTGCCGGCAACGGTGGAAAAACTGCCGTTCGTTTCACACAATTATTTCAAGTCTTGAAAACAGGGAGCACAAGGTATGAGCACGCTCAAATATTCCAAGGAACATGAATGGCTGCAGCTGGCGGGTGATATCGCCACCATCGGCATTTCCGACTATGCGCAGGCGCAGTTGGGCGACGTTGTGTATATCGAGTTGCCCGAAGTTGGAAAAGTTGTCGCAAAAGGAAGCGAGGCCGCTGTGGTCGAATCGGTGAAGGCGGCGAGTGAAGTGTATTCGCCGGTCTCGGGTGAGGTTGTTGAGATCAACGGCGCACTTGATGACGACCCCTCTCTGGTGAACAGCGACGCGGTTGGTGATGGATGGTTCTTCCGTTTGCGCCTGAGCGATACAGGCGAACTCGATGGGCTGATGGATGAGGCCGCCTACCTGGCCTACGTCGAGACTCTACAATAGGGCACGGCCTCCCAGACCGAACCGGACCCAGGATTTAATGCAGCGGATGGAGATCAGGATATGACCGGCAGCGCGAAAAGCATTGCGGATCTAGACGGGCGGGATGATTTCATCCGGCGGCATATTGGCCCCGGCCCTGACGATGTCGCCGAAATGCTTGAAATCCTGGATGTGGGTTCATTGACGGCGCTGACTGATGCGGCCCTCCCGGGCTCAATTCGGGCGGCGTTTCCCGACAGCATGCCCGGCAGCCGCAGCGAGGCCGATGTGCTGGCCGAGCTGACCCGCCTGGCCGGTGCCAATACCGTGCACAAGTCATTTATCGGGCTCGGCTATCACGGTACGATCACGCCCCCGGTCATTCAACGAAATTTGCTGGAAAACCCCGGCTGGTACACGGCGTATACCCCGTATCAGCCCGAAATATCACAAGGCCGGCTGGAGGCACTGCTCAATTTCCAGACAATGATCATGGACCTCACGGGCATGAGTTGTGCCAATGCCTCGTTGCTGGATGAAGGCACGGCGGCGGCCGA
>JABJCZ010000300.1 GCA_018668475.1 Alphaproteobacteria bacterium
AGCAGATGGGCATTGGTCTCAAGCGGCCCAAGGTCGTTCAATGCGACAACTTGCACGTCACTACGCCCGCTTTCATGAATAGCGCGCAATACGTTGCGGCCGATCCGGCCAAATCCGTTGATGGCAACCCGGACAGTCATGGATGTTTCTCCGTCACGTAAATTACTGAGTTACTGAAAGTCGTTTGTTCGCGTCAGATTTGCTCTTTTGCGGCGCTTGCGACAGCCTCGGCAGTGATGCCGAAATGAGCGTAAAGGTCCTTGGCCGGGGCGGACGCGCCAAATGTGGTCATGCCAATCACGCGCCCAGTGGCGCCGACAAAGGCTTCCCAACCCATCGGTGAGGCGGCTTCCACGGCAACTCGCGCGGTCTCGTTTCCAAGCAAGGCGCGCTTGTACTCGTCGTCCTGGGCCATAAAGAGTTCCCAGCACGGGACCGAGACCACCCGCGTCGGTACGCCGTCGCGCTGCAATTGCTCCCGTGCTGCAACGGCGATTTCAATTTCGGAGCCCGAAGCGAACAGCACCACTTGCGCGGCGCCGCCACTAGCCACCCGCAGCTCATAGGCGCCTCTGGCGGACAGGTTTTCGTCGCCCGCAGTCTCACGCAGCAGTGGCAGCCCCTGGCGCGTGAGGGCCATGATTGCTGGCCCGTCGTCTCGCTCCAGTGCCAGTTCCCAGCATTCTGCAGTTTCCAGCGCGTCCGCCGGGCGCATGACATGCACTTTCGGCATGGCCCGCAACGAGGCAAGGTGTTCGACCGGCTGATGGGTCGGCCCGTCCTCGCCCAGACCAATGGAATCGTGGGTCATTACGTAAATAACGCGCTGCTTCATCAGCGCGGACAGGCGAATCGCAGGCCGGCAGTAGTCGGCAAATACCAGAAATGTGCCGCCATACGGAATGATGCCGCCATGCAGAGCAAGGCCGTTCATCGCGGCGGCCATGCCGTGTTCGCGGACCCCGTAATGAATGTAGCGGCCAGCAAAATTGTCCGGGCTGAGCGATTCAAGGTTGCCGGGCTTGGTGCCGTTTGAGCCCGTCAGGTCAGCGGAGCCTCCGGTCAGTTCGGGAATGGCGCCGACCAGCACTTCAAGCGCATTCTGACTGGAGACGCGGGTTGCCCAGCCTGGCCTGTCAGCCTGCAACGTTTTTTTGTAGTCGGCCATTGCCTCTTGCCAACCCATGGGAAGCTCGCCGGCCATCAACCGGGTAAATTCGAGCAGGGCATCGGGAGCAAGAGTCGCAACCCGGCCTTGCCAGTCGGTGCGTGTGCTGCCGCCGCGTGCGCCGGCCTGGCGCCATGCGGTCAGAATATCAGCCGGAATGGAAAATGGCGGATGTGGCCAGTTGAGTGCTTCCCGCGCGCCCGCAATTTCGTCCGTGCCAAGCGGTGAGCCGTGCGACGCGGCACTGCCGGCCTTGGTCGGTGCACCAAAGCCAATGGTGGTGTCACAGATAACCAGTGACGGCGTGCTGCTGGCGCGAGCCGTCTCAATGGCGCTCGTGACAGCCGCGGCGTCGTGTCCGTCGGCCTTGTGCACATCCCAGCCCGAAGCGATAAACCGTTGCTCGGCGGAATCCGAATAACTCAGCGACGTCGCGCCATCGATCGAGATGTGATTGCTGTCGTAGAGGACAATCAGTTTGCCTAGTCCCAGATGGCCGGCCAGCGAAATCGCCTCCTGTGATACGCCTTCCATCAGGCAGCCGTCACCGACAATCACATAGGTGTAGTGATCGACCACAGTGTCGCCAAACCGCGCGGCGACCATGCGTTCACCCAGGGCCATGCCTACTGCTGTCGCGAGGCCCTGGCCAAGCGGGCCTGTGGTCATCTCGATGCCGGGGGCTTCACCATATTCCGGGTGGCCCGCCGTGCGGCTGCCGAGTTGACGGAAGGCCTTGATCTGGTCCATGTCGATGGCGGCATAGCCGGTCAGATGCAGCAGCGCATAAAGCAGCATCGAGCCGTGACCGGCAGAGAGGACAAAGCGGTCCCGGTCCGGCCATTCGGGGTCGGCGGGGTCAAATTTCAAAAAGCGGGTGAACAAGACGGTAGCGACGTCGGCCATACCGAGCGGCATGCCCGGGTGGCCTGATTTTGCCTGCTCAACGGCGTCCATGGCGAGAGCGCGGACAGCGTTGGCCATGTCGCGCACATTGTTGGGACCGTCCGAAGCCGGCTGCGAATTTTCTGGCATGATAGAAGCGGCTTTTTGTGGTCGACGTTCGGGTTTCAGAGCCTGATCAGAGCCGAGTAAGAGCTTTGGGGCCCGTGTCGGCAACATGCCGGGCGAGGCTGTGGGCGTCAACTGGTTCGGTCGTCTCGACGTGCGGTTCTGCCGCCTGTTGACGGGCGTGAAACGGGAGTCCTATTGTGGGCAGATCAGACATCGCTTCCGGAATATGCTTCAAAGGGTTGAAACAAGGCGCGAATGGGGAAACTTGAAGATGCTAGCGCCCGCCTTCAGACGGCGGTGGAGCGCCTCGACAAAGTTTTGAGCAATGGCGATGGCGATAATATCGTTGGCCGGGTCTCAACGCTGTCCGACGCATTGTCGGCTGTTGAGGGTGAACGCGATTCCCTTAAAACCGACCTCGATGGGCTGCAAACCGAGCAGAATCGGCTGCATCTTGCCTTGCGTGAAGCGCAGGAGAATTACGCGGCCATGCAAGTGGTGAGTGAAGCTGTGGCGGGCCGTATTGATGGGACCATCGGCGGGCTCCAGAAGATGTTGAAGGGGGCTTAAGATGGGTCAGGTCGCGGTTACCATCAACGGGCGTAAGTATCCCGTCGCCTGCGATGACGGGCAGGAAGAACACGTGACACGCCTCGCGGCGTATCTCGACAAGCGCGCCGTTGAAATTGGAGATCAGGTCGGGGCGGTGAGTGAAGGCCGTCTGCTGGTCATGACCAGTCTGCTTGTCGCTGATGAGCTTTCAGAGGCCTATGACGAGGTCGAGCGCTTGCAGGATGAAGCCAAGACCGCGGACAAACGCGCGCGAGAAACCGCGCAGGTCGCTGTTGAGGATCGCTATGCCGGTACGGTGGCGGGATTGGCGGAGCGAATTGAACGTATTGCGGCAACGCTAGAGAAACCCTAGATTGCTACCCAGGACGATTGCTGCTGGTTTCGACGCGCTTTCAGTTTCCCAGGGCCATAAATCGTTAACTCTAGGGAGCTGTCCCTGACGGGGCCTTGGTCTCGTTATATGGCGCCCACCTGCACAGCAGGCCTAGAGGAACAATAGGCTCGACGAACCGAGCGGCGTCGTCCGACTTCTCAAAAGTTCAGGCTCAACAGCTTCAGGCCATCACCCTCGTGCCCGACAAGAATGCGGTTTTGTCCGCCAAAGCGGCAATGCGTGAATACGCGATCGTGCGCCGGCGCCATGCCGTCCGCCAGGCAGGGCCGGCGTCGGCGGTGCGCGGTATGGAGCATTTTCTGGCGGCCATAAGGGTGGCGCCTGGTGCTGTGGTCTCGGGCTATTTTCCGGTGCGGGAAGAATTTGACGTGATGCCGCTGATGGGGCGCCTCGCCCGTGCTGGCATCGTTTGCGCATTGCCGGTTATCGAGCGGCGGAACGCACCGCTACTTTTTCGGGCATGGCGGCCCGGTGCGGCGCTCGCGCAAAATCCGTTCAGCATTCCCGAACCGCTGGAGGACGCCGAGGTGGTGGTTCCCAATGTTTTGTTGGTGCCGTTGCTGGCCTTTGATTCAGAAGGTTATCGGCTTGGCTATGGCGGCGGGTATTATGACCGCACCCTCAATACGCTACGCGCCGCCGGAGATACCGTTCTCGCCGTGGGCATGGCCTTTACGGAACAGCAGGTGGACCACGTGCCGCATCAGACTTATGACGAAAAACTTGATTGGGTCGTATCGGAACGAGGTGCCATGCCCATAACCCAAAGCGGTGAGGCGGCACGGGCATGAAGATAATTCTGCTGGGGGATGTCGTTGGCCGCTCGGGGCGCGATGCCGTTGCCGCGCATCTGCCGGACCTGCGCGAGCGGTTGCGGGCAGATTTCGTCGTCGTCAATGGAGAGAACGCGGCGGGTGGCTACGGGATCACCGGTGAGGTCTGTCGCAGCCTGTATCAGCAGGGGGCCGACGTGGTGACGCTCGGCAATCATTCCTGGGACCAGCGCGAAGCGATATCGTATATCGGTGGTGATGACAGATTGATCCGTCCGGCCAATTACCCCGCTGGTACGCCGGGCCGGGGCGTGCACGTCTATCAACTTACCGATGGCCGAAAAGTACTCGTCATGCAGTTGATGTGCCGTCTTTTCATGGATCCGCTGGACGACCCCTTTGCGGTGTTCCGCGAGACCATGACCGCGTACCGCCTGGGGGCTGGCATTACAGCTGCGGTGCTTGATATTCATGGTGAGGCCACCAGTGAGAAGCAGGCGTTGGC
>JABJCZ010000301.1 GCA_018668475.1 Alphaproteobacteria bacterium
CGGCCTGCAGCATCTTTTCTCCAATTTCAGCGTTCGCCTTGTGCGGGTCACCAAAAATCGAGGCGTGATTGGTATCGGGCGTGGGCCGGCGACGATAAGTGCGCGACGGTGCGCCCGGGGCCACGAGATCCCACCCCACCAACGGCGCGTAGACACCTTCCAGGCGATCCATATGGACCAGCTCGGGCCGCGTGGCCAACTGGAACGAAGTTTCAAATTCACCGCCGTGACCCATGCCGCCAACACCGGATGTGCGAAGTTGGTGAATCGCTGCGGCTGCCGGCTCCCAGTAACTGACGGCTGTCGTCATGAAATCAAAGTCGCCATCCAGATCATCAATCAGACGGCGGGCGACCGCGTCGTTCGAAGTGCCGTTGGGCCGGTTGCCGTTGAGCAGACAAACATGCTTGAAGCCCTGTTTCACAAGGGCAGAGCCGATCTCGTAAAGAACTTCCTGATAGACGGGAATCGAGAGCGAGATGGTGCCGGTAAAATGCTCAAATGTTTTGGAGATGCCATAGGCTAAAGGTGGCGCGACGACGGCATCAATCCGCTTGGCCAGCTCTATCGCCATCCACTCCGCCTGATGTGTATCCGTGTCCGTCGGCATGTGCGGACCATGCGCCTCGGTCGCGCCGGTCGGCACAATGACCATTTTTTCCCCGGCCACGGCCTCTTTCACTTCATCCCAGGCCATATGTGACAGCCGAACTTCCATCTCTACCTCCCGTTGGCCCGGCGCGACGTCATTTGGCGTCGCGGCGCCATCAATCCGTATTCACTTATCGGATATTATAGTCGATAATTGGACATTGAAAACAGCTCCTGCCGGCGTGTACCGAAACCCTCAATTGCTGCGCAACACGCACCTGGCATCGGGAGCCAGACCTACAGATCGAGACTGAAGATGCCCGATATTACGCAGTCGTTTGTCGTTGACCAGCCGGCTCAGGCCGTTTGGCAATTGCTGCAGAACGTGCCCGAGGTCGTCACTTGTATTCCGGGGTTCACCCTGACCGGCCAGGAAGGTGAGGCGACATATAAAGGCAAGGTTCGCATTCGGCTGGGGCCGGTGGTTGGCGCCTTTGAGGGCGAAGCAACTGTCGTCGACGTTGACGAAGCCACGCACACAACCCGGATCGAGGGACAGGGCCTCGACAAGCAGGGCGGCAGCCGCGCTAGAGCCAGCGTTACCTATACGCTGTCGGAATCAGACGGCAAAACCCATGTCGAGATCGTAGCTGATATGAAACTGACCGGCGCGCTGGCACAGATGGGGCGCACCGGCATCGTCAACGATGTCGCCAATCAGATCACTGGAGAGTTCGCAAAAAACCTGAGCGCAAAACTGGCCGCCGCCCCCGCTGCCACCCCGGCGACGGAAGGGTCTTCACCGCCAAGGCAGGCCGCGCCATCGGCACCTGCGGCGGAGATCAGTGGCGGAAAAATAATTCTGCGCGCCCTGTTGCGCTCAATTGGCCGGCTGTTTGGGTTCGGCCGCTAGAAAGCGACCAAGCCCTTTATTCAGCGGCAGGGGCCACAACCCCGCCCAGAGCTTCAAAAATTGCGTTGGGTGATAGTGGCACGTGGCGAATTGGCGCGATGCCAAGTGGCTTCAGCGCATCTTCCACTGCCGAGGCCACTACCTGCGCGACTGGAATAGTGCCCGCTTCACCCACACCTTTTACGCCCAAGGGATTGAGGGGCGACGGCGTTTCGAGATGTTGCATCTCAACTGCCGGCACCTCCGTGGCATAGGGCACCAGAAAATCCATAAAGTTGGCGTTACGCGGATTACCGTCCGCGTCGTATTCGATACGCTCGTAAAACGCACCACCCATGCCCTGAGCAACACCCCCCATAACCTGTCCTTCAACGATGGTCGGGTTGATCATGTTCCCGCAATCATGGACACAAACGTAGCGCTTGATATCGATAGAGCAGAGCCCGGGATCGACTTCAATAATTGCGGCATGCACACCGTACGCCCATGTCGAGTGCGGCGGCGCGTAATACTCAGTGGTTTCAATACCGGGCTTGCGGCCTTCGCCAAGCTGGGGCTCGTCATGGCGCGCGGCTGAGGCAAATTGCGTCGCCGCCTGCGCAGATTCGTTGAACGCATAGCGCAGCGGATTGCAGGC
>JABJCZ010000302.1 GCA_018668475.1 Alphaproteobacteria bacterium
AAGCCGCCGCTTTTGCGGCGCGGGATGCGGTTGCCAGCGGCACCTATTCGGTGGACGCCGTTGAGCCCAAGCGCACCCGCCGCAACCCGGCCCCGCCATTTACCACGTCGACGCTCCAGCAGGAGGCATCGCGCAAACTCGGCCTGTCGGCACGGGACACCATGCGCACGGCCCAGCAACTTTACGAAGGTATCGATATTTCCGGCGAGCGCACCGGCCTGATCACCTACATGCGGACCGACGGCGTACAGATGGCCGCGCAGGCACTGGATCAGGCACGGCAGATGATCAGTCGCGATTTCGACGCGCGGTACCTGCCCGAGCAACCGCGGTACTACAAGACCAAGGCCAAGAATGCGCAAGAGGCCCATGAGGCAGTCCGCCCGACCGACTTCAGCCGTACGCCCGGGTCCCTGGCGTCGCAACTGAATCGCGACCAGCTGCGCCTGTATGAACTGATCTGGAAGCGGGCATTGGCCAGCCAGATGGCCGCCGCCGAAATTGATCAGGTGGCCATCGTGATTATCTCGGCCAACGGCGCCGCACAGCTGCGGGCCACGGGCTCAACAATCGCATTTGACGGATTTCTGACCCTCTACCAAGAGGGACGGGATGATTCTGCCGTCGACGAAGACGAAACCCGTCGCTTGCCTGCCGTGACCAAAGGCGATGCCCTTGCGCTGGGTGACATTCGACCCGACCAGCACTTCACCGAGCCCAAGCCACGCTTTGGCGAAGCCAGCCTGGTGAAGGAGCTTGAGCGATTGGGCATTGGCCGCCCGTCTACTTATGCGTCCATCATTTCAGTGCTGCAGGACCGTGGCTACGTGCGGCTGGAAAGTCGTCGCTTTTATCCGGAAGATCGTGGACGCATTCTGACGATCTTTCTCGGCAACTATTTTAACCGCTATATCGAATACGATTTTACTGCCGAGATGGAGACCCAGCTCGACCAGATCTCAGCGGGCGAATCATCCTGGCAGGGCGTTCTTGAGAAATTCTGGTCGCCGCTCAACCATGCGGTCGAGGAAACCAAGGAGCTCAGAGTACGGGATGTTATTTCCGCGCTAGACGAAGAGCTTGAACAGCACTTGTTTCCGCCCAATGAGGACGGCACGGACCCGCGGGTCTGCCCGAAGTGCACCGATGGCCGGCTGAGCCTGAAACTTGGCAAGATGGGTCCCTTTGTCGGCTGTTCGGTCTACCCTGATTGTCGCTTTACCCGCGGCATCACGGCGAATGGTGACGATGGCCCCCGTGAGCTGGGGCCTGACCCCGAAACCGGGCTGATGATTGCCATCCTGACCGGGCGCTTCGGCCCCTATATCCAGCTCGGCGAAGCGACTGATGAAGACAAGAAACCCAAGCGCGCCTCGCTGCCGCGTGGCGCGACCCCGCGCGACGTCACGCTGGATCAGGCCATTGCATATTTGTCATTGCCGCGTGATATCGGCATGCATCCTGAAACAGGTAAGCCGATCATCGCCGGCATCGGCCGTTACGGCCCTTACGTGCATTGTGATGGCAGCTATAAATCGCTGACCAAGGATGACGACGTGCTGATGGTCGGGCTCAACCGGGCGGTGGACCTGCTGGCGACGGCAAACTCCCGTGGCAGCGCCTCACTCAAGGAGCTGGGCGACCACCCGGACGACGGCAAGCCCGTTTCAGTGAAGAGCGGCCGCTTTGGCCCATATGTAAAATACGGCCGCATCAACGCCACCATTCCGAAGGATCGCGACCCCGAAGCCATTACGATGGACGAGGCCCTCGTGTTGATCGCCGCCAAGGAAGAGCGCGACGCCAAGAAAAAGGGCACGAAGAAGAAGGCGGCGCCGAAAAAGAAGGCCGCTACAAAGAAAAAGGCCGCGCCAAAAAAGGCGACCACCAAAAAAGCTGCCGAGAAGAAACCTGCGACCAAGCGCAAAAGTGCGCCCAATAAGGGCGGCACACCTGAGACTGGCGCCGGCGCCGGCTGAGCCACCCCCGTGGCCCGAACCCCCCGCAATTCCAAACCGTTCCCGACCCGGGATGCGGTACTCACGTTTATACGCGAGAGCACAACGCCGGTCGGCAAGCGCGAGATAGCGCGTGCTTTCCAGATCACCGGGTCCGATCGTATTCCACTAAAAGCGATGCTGCGTGAGCTCAAGGCGGAAGGCTTGTTCGATGGCGGCAAGAGTCGTTACGCGAGCGAGCGTGGGCGCGTGCCCAATGTGTGCGTTCTTGAAGTCACCGACATTGATGGTGACGGGGAGTTGATTGCCCGGCCCGTCCGCTGGGAGTCCGACACCGCCCCGCCGCCGATCTATCTGTCGCCCCAGGCACCCGGCATCGGCGCACTTGGCGTTGGCGACCGTGTGCTGGCCCGCACTAAAAAGACTGCGGCAGGCTTTGAAGCCGAAACCATCCGGGTTTTGGAAGGCGGACGACAGCAGGTGATCGGCGTATTTTCCCTCGATGCAGATGGCGGGCGAATCGAGCCCACCGACCGACGGGCAAAGCGTGATTTCCGGGTTAGCCGGGAATACACCAAAGGGGCAAAGGCCGGCGAGATTGTTGTCGCCGAAACCGTCGCGGGCCGACACCTTGGCTTGCCGGAGGCGCGCATCGTTGAGCGTATTGGCAAATCCGATGAGCCGGCTTCAATTAGCCTACTGGCAATCCACAGCCACGGTATCCCCACCACGTTTCCGGAAGACGCCTTGGCCGAAGCCGCCGCCGCCACCGCGCCTAATCTGGGCAAACGGGTCGATTTGCGCGCGGTGCCACTGGTAACCATTGATGGGGCGGATGCCCGCGACTTTGACGATGCCGTGTTCGCCGAGCCTGATTCAGACAAGAAAAATAGCGGTGGCTGGCATCTGATCGTGGCCATTGCCGATGTAGCGCATTTTGTCCGTCCGGGCAGCTCGCTCGACAACGAGGCCGTTGAACGGGGCAACTCCACCTATTTTCCCGATCGCGTCGTCCCGATGTTGCCGGAGGCGCTGTCAAATGGGCTGTGCTCGCTCAAACCGAACGAAGACAGAGCCTGCCTCGCCGCCCACCTCTATATCGATTCCGCCGGCACCCTCGTTCGCCACCGCTTTGAGCGCGCATTGAT
>JABJCZ010000303.1 GCA_018668475.1 Alphaproteobacteria bacterium
CAACTGAAGGCCACATTCGGCGAACAGCTTCGGCCCGTCCTCGTACCACCGTGGAACAGAATTTCCGATGCGCTGATCAACGGCCTGCCAACGATCGGCCTGCACGGTCTTTCGCGCTATCAGGCGCGCCCGACACTGAGCCCGACGCCTGGCCTTATCCAGATCAACACACATGTCGATATCATCGACTGGAAGGGTGACCGCAACTTTATTGGCACCGAAGCCGCGCTCGCGCTTGTCTGCCGTCACCTCGCAGACAAACGCGCAGGACGAGCCGACGCCGATGAACCGACCGGATTGCTAAGTCATCACCAGGTAATGGATGAGCCGGCCTGGAACTTTGTGGCCGCGTTTATTGCGCGCACGCGCAATCATCCGGACGTCCATTGGCCGGATATTGCTGCGATTTTCGACCCAACGGCTGGCGAACATGGATAAACCGGCTAGCTGCTACAAGTATCCGCGGGGCGCCATTGCACGTGATTATGCGTACTCTGTTGCCGGCGCCGTGTTGACGCTCGGCCCGCTCGGGCTGACAACACCCCTTGCAGCAATAACCGGAATTTTGGGCGCCGCAGGTGGATTATTTTTGCTGTTTGGCGTCCGCACGTTCATTCGTCACAATACGGTGGTCGAGACATCTGATATTGAAGTGCTGGTGCGCGGGCCGCGCTCGACCCGGATGCGGTGGGATGGCCTGCGTGAGTTGCGACTGTCGTATTTCACGACCAAGCGTGACGGACGTGGAGGCTGGATGCAGCTGAGACTGAAACATGACGGTGGAACCCTGAGGTTTGACTCCAGCCTCGCGGGCTTTGATGCGTTTGTGGCACAGGCAGCGAAGGCCGCCCGCGCGCGCGCGCTTTCACTTGAGCCGGCCACCGCACAGAATTTGCACGCGATGGGCCTCTGGGACCCAGATGACCCGGCACACCCGGAGGACCGGACCACATGAAAAACCTTTTAGAGGTCAACGACCTCAGAGTTCTGTTCAAGGTTCCGGAAGGCACCATTCGGGCTGTTGATGGGGTGTCGTTCCGGATTCCGCCCGGAAAGACAGTGGCGCTGGTTGGTGAATCCGGCTCCGGTAAATCAGTGGTATCGCAGACCATCATGCGAATTCTGCCAAAGGTCGCCCAAATCGAAAGTGGCGAGGTTCTGTTTGATGACCCGGCGGTCGATGGCCCCCCGGTTGATATCACCCAGCTCAAAGATAACAGCCGAACCATGCGCTCTATGCGCGGCGGGCGCATCTCGATCATCTTTCAAGAGCCCATGACCTCTCTGTCTCCATTGCATACCATTGGCGACCAGGTTGGTGAGGCCTACCGGCTGCACCGCCGCGCCGGTAAAGCCGAAGCGCGTGAGGCCACGGCCGACATGCTGCGGCTGGTCGGCTTTCCCGACCCGCAGCGCGCGCTACGCACGTATTCGTTCGAACTTTCGGGCGGCCTTAGACAGCGCGCCATGATCGCGATGGCGCTGGTGTGCCGGCCCGCACTGTTGATCGCCGATGAGCCGACCACCGCGCTTGATGTCACGATCCAGGCGCAAATTCTAAAACTGATGGGCGACCTCCAGTCAGAACTGGGCATGGCTGTCCTGATGATTACCCACGACCTCGGCGTGGTCGCAAATGTCGCTGATGAAGTGGTGGTCATGTATCACGGCAAGGTTATGGAACGCGGCGCGATTGACGATATTTTCCATGATCCGCAGCATCCCTATCTGAGGGCCTTGCTGCGGGCGGTACCGCGCTTTCATATGAAGCCGGGAGAACGATTGGTGCCGATTCGGGAAATCAAAGCCGAGGCCGGAAAATTTTTTACGGAACCGGAGCAGGGGCACAGCAAACCCACAGACACGCCAAAAAGCGCGGCGAGCGAATCGGTCGATGAAGCACCGGCACTACTAAGAGTCCGCCATGTCAGCAAGACCTTCCTCATTCGCAAGCAAGCGTTGATCGGCACCAAATCCGCTGGCGCCGTGCCTGCGGTGGACGATGTCAGCTTCGATGTGCATCGCGGAGAATGCCTTGGGCTGGTTGGAGAGAGCGGGTGCGGCAAGACAACACTAAGCAAGCTGATCTTGCGTGCCATCACGGCCGATGCCGGTGATATTCAATACTGTGAAAACGGC
>JABJCZ010000304.1 GCA_018668475.1 Alphaproteobacteria bacterium
GCTCGGGGTTGCCGAAATTGAGGCAATCGGTAATCGCGAGTGGCTGGCCGCCGGTCGCCGTGATATTGCGCCAGACCTCGGCCACCGCCTGAGCGCCGCCGGTTTCGGGGTGGGCAACACAATAGCGCGGCGTGCAGTCGGTGCTGATGGCGAGGCCTTTACTGGTGCCATGCACCCTTACAACTCCGGCATCGCCACCGGGCCGACCAATGGTATCGGCCATGACCATGTGATCGTATTGTTCCCAAATCCATCGCTTTGAGCAGATATCGGGCGATGCCATCAACGTCTTGAGAGCCGCCATTGGCGTGGGGCGAGCAGATGCGGGTGACGTGTCAAGATCGGCTCCGGTCAACGCGGATGGCGCTGGAATTTCATTCCACGGCCGATCATAAATTGGCGCGTCGTCGACCAGCGGGCGCACTGGCATGTCTGCAACAATGTGGTTGCCTTCCTTGATGACAAATCTACCGGTATCGGTCACCTGTCCAACCACGGCGAAATCCACCTGCCACTTCTCAAATATCCGACGGGCGGTATCTTCCGCGCCGGGCCGCAGCACCATGAGCATGCGCTCCTGGCTCTCTGAGAGCATGACCTCGTATGGCGTCATGCCGTCTTCGCGTTTCGGCACTCGGTCGAGATCAAGCTCGATACCCGTGCCACCCTTGTCTGCCATCTCTACCGATGAGCAGGTCAGCCCAGCGGCGCCCATGTCCTGAATGGCGATGATGGCATCGGTGGCCATCAGCTCAAGACAAGCTTCCAGCACGAGTTTTTCCATAAACGGGTCGCCCACCTGCACGGTGGGGCGTTTTTCTTCCGAATCCGCATCAAACTCGGCGGACGCCATGGTCGCGCCATGGATACCGTCGCGCCCCGTCTTGGAGCCTGCGTAGACCACCGGGTTGCCGATGCCGGCGGCGGCGGAATAGAAAATACTGTCCGTGGCAACGAGGCCAACGGTCATTGCATTGACGAGGTTGTTGCCGTCATAAGCGCTATGGAAGTTGCATTCGCCACCAATGGTCGGCACGCCGATACAATTGCCGTAGCCGCCGATGCCTGCCACGACGCCGGCGACGAGGTGCCTTGTCCGCGGATTTTCCGGTGCGCCAAAGCGCAGCGCATTCATGTTGGCGACGGGTCGCGCGCCCATGGTGAAGACGTCACGCAAAATCCCGCCGACACCGGTGGCCGCACCCTGGTAAGGCTCGATGAATGACGGGTGGTTATGGCTTTCCATTTTAAACACGGCGGCAAGACCGTCGCCGATATCAATAATGCCGGCGTTCTCGCCCGGCCCGCAAATGACCCAGTCAGCTTCCGTCGGCAGCGTTTTTAGCCATATCCGTGATGATTTGTAGGAGCAATGTTCGCTCCACATCACCGAAAAAATACCAAGTTCCGTGCGATTAGGCGTTCGGCCCAGGGCGTTTTCTACCCGGGTGTACTCTTCGGCCGTCAGGCCATGTGCGGCAATGACGTCCGGCGTAACTTCGAACTCTGCGGCACTTTCGGCGGGGGTCTGTTCCTGCGTCAACGGAATATCCTGTGAGCGGCTGGCGGGAGTGGTGCAGGTCCTACCTGATCGAGCGGGCGGCGAGGCCTAATTGCGTCCCTCCCGAGCTTTGAACCAGTGGTCTCTTGGCTATACAGCGATTCCCGGTGGAGTGTAAGAGGCACCAAGTTTTTGATCTTCATCGTAACAATTGTTTACAAAATAAATGCTTCATTAATGAATTGAGACAATTATGGTCCCCGTGCTCTGGGAGATGGAACCGCACTTGTGCGGATGAGGCAGAGTGTTACGCGAGATGGCTTCGGGCGGGTGAGCGGCCCAAACGAAAGCCAGCAGATCTGACGATCGATCTCGTGACACTTTGCTTCATACTCTTTCTCCCGGCTCTGCCGGGCGGTGGCGCGATGGGCCCCTCGATGCACCCCTCAGGGTGTCTTTGCGCGGACACCCACATCAATCCGCATCGATAGTCGCCGCCCGGCCCCTTCTTCCTCAATGCACCAAATCAGTGGATGGATGAAATTAATCCGTCGAACATAATTTTGCCGTCAATGCCGCCGAGCGCCGTGTCGGCCAGGCGTTCGGGGTGTGGCATCATGCCAAGCACAGTACGCCCATTGTTGAACACGCCGGCAATGTGCCGAGCCGAGCCGTTCGGGTTATGGGTTGCGCCGAGCTCGCCGCCCGGACCGCAGTAGCGGAAAGCGACCTGATCGGCGTCTTCCAGGCGGTCCAACCCGACATCGTCGAGAAAATAATTGCCGTCGTGGTGGGCGATCGGCATCCGCACGACATCGCCCTTGCTGAAGGCACTGGTAAACGAGCTGGCAGGGTTTTCAACGCGCAATGATACGTCGCGACAGACAAATCTGAGTGAGGCGTTGCGCATGAGCGCACCCGGCAAGAGGCCTGCCTCGGTCGCAACCTGGAATCCGTTGCAGATGGCCAATACCGGCGTGCCGCGCCGGGCCGCGCTGACGACGTCGCGCATGATCGGTGATTGCGCTGCCATTGCGCCGGAGCGCAGGTAGTCGCCATAGGAGAAACCGCCCGGCAGAACGATCAGGTCGGTGTCAGGCAGGTTACTGTCGCCATGCCAGATCATGGACGGCGCGTGGCCGATGCTGGCGCCAAGTGCCACCTGCACGTCTCGGTCACAGTTGGATCCGGGAAAAACGATGACGGAAGCCTTCACGGCGGCGCCTAGTCCTCGATGTCGATGCGATAGTTTTCGATAACGGTATTGGCCAGCAGCTGGCGGCACATGGCGTCCACCTGATCACGGGCCCGCTCGGGATCGTTTTCGGCGACCTCGATTTCTATGAACTTGCCTTGCCGTACACCGGCCACACCCTCGAACCCGAGTGAACCCAGGGCGCCCTCGATTGCCTTGCCCTGTGGGTCAAGAACACCATTTTTCAGGGTTACGTGGACCTTCGCCCTGCTGCTCATGACACTTTTCCCGGCGAATCTACTGGTTTTGCCGGGCTGGTCGGGCCGCCGATATCGGTCGGACCAGAGGCCCCGACCGGACGGAATTCCTTTACGTTGGCCTCTGGCATGATGCCGAGCCGACGGGCCACTTCCTGATAGGCTTCGGCGACATCGCCGAGGTCGCGCCGAAAGCGGTCTTTATCGAGCTTCTCGTCGGAGTTCATGTCCCACAAGCGGCAGCTATCCGGGCTGATTTCGTCAGCGAGCACAATGCGCATCTCTTCACCGTGCCACAGACGCCCAAACTCGAGTTTGAAGTCCACCAGGCGAATGCCAACGCTTACGAACAGACCATTGAGGAAGTCGTTGACGCGCAATGAGATCGACAACATGTCGTCAATTTCTTGCGGGCCGGCCCAGCCGAAGGCGGTGATGTGCTCTTCCGAGATCATCGGATCGCCCAACTCGTCATTCTTGTAATAATACTCGACGATGGAGCGCGGCAAGGGCGTGCCCTCGGCGATGCCCAGGCGCTTTGAGATCGAGCCGGCCGCAACGTTGCGAATCACGACTTCCACCGGAACAATTTCAACTTCGCGAATCAGCTGTTCGCGCATGTTGAGCCGGCGCACAAAGTGAGTCGGCACGCCGATCTCTGCCAGGCGCGTCATGAGATATTCCGAGATGCGATTGTTGAGGACACCCTTGCCCTCAATCACGCCCTTCTTTTCGTTGTTGAAGGCCGTAGCGTCATCTTTGAAATACTGGACCAGCAGACCAGGTTCAGGGCCCTCGTAGAGCACCTTGGCCTTGCCCTCGTAAATCCGTCTGCGACGGGACATTTTTGTCCTCCGGGATCAGGGCTTGCGAAGGGCGAAAGCGCCGTGTGCGAGCCCCGGAATCGACACCCGCAACATAGTCAATTCACCCCGCCAAAACAATGACCGCAGCACCAAACGTTGAGAAAGAGTCGTGCTCCGCCCGATCGGTGCTTTGTGCCCGCCCAAAACGGGATAGATCACAGCGCTACTGGCTCAAACGGGGCGAGGCCCGGTGGCCCGCTGGCAAATAGCAGCGCCACGCGGTCTGTGGTCGCGCCTGCTGCGGCGAGGGCCACGATCGACGCGTTGACAGTACCAAACATCCCGTCGCCGGCGATGCGCATGGCGCCTTCCGGGCCACTCCCGGCCGCGCGGGCGTCACTCGCCATCAACGCCTCCCAGGCAAATACATCGCCAGTGGCAGGGGCCGGCGGTGGTGCTGCGGCAAATCGCGGTCGGTGATGGCTGATTCGGGGGCAAGTCATGTCGTTGAGGTCGTGAGCGGTGATCATCGACAGGCCTTCTGGCACCGGATGCGCCTCGATAGCGCTTTCGCCATCGTGGCGTATCCAGAATGCCGCTTCGGAGTCGGCAATAAGCAGGTTAAACGTCCGGTAGGCTTGGGGGTTGATGGCGCTTAGCGCCTCTGCTGCATCGCCGGCCTCAGCGTGATCCAGTGCCTCGAGCACCAGCTCACCCCGGCTGCGTTTGTCGTTGGCCGGTCCGAGCGAGCCCGGTCGGTTGAGAATTGCAGCAACCAGGCCATGATCATTGACGCCTAGCCAGCTGCCGCCAGCAACGGTGTCGCGCCCGGCCACGACGTTTGGGCGATCATCCCAATGGCGTGCCGGCGGCAGCCAGGCACGATCACGCATTTCGTCACGGTTTGCGCCAATTATTACGGGCCAGGCGTGTTCGGGGCGCCTGAGGATCACAACGGTGCACATGGTTGTTCCTGTCCTGTAGCAGCTGGGGCCGTGAAAGCGGTCGCCAATTTGTCGTGAAATCCGGATAGTCGCGAAACTGGGTGCCGAGGGTATTTACAAACCGCTCCACCCACCGCATATATGCGCCGTCTGTGTTGTGTCGTCTACCCGTCGCGCATTGGAGGCGCGTGGGTTTGCCCAAGGTGAGGCGCGCCGCATTACAGAGCGGACCATTTTCGTTTATCTGGCTGCAAAACCGGCCAGAAAAAGCCTATTATCAGGCGTTCAACTTACCAGGCATTTAAAGGAGCCGGCGTTTCATGACCACCTTCGACGATCGCGAAAAGGCCGAAGAGGCCCGTTACAAACACGATCAGGAGTTTCAGTTCAAGGTGATGGCGCGCCGGAACAAGCTTCTGGGAATGTGGGCCGCCGAACAGATGGGCATGGCCACGGCAGAGGCTGAGGCCTATGCCAAAGAAGTCGTGATATCCGACTTTGACGAGCCCGGCGACGATGACGTGTTGCGCAAGGTGTTGGGCGACCTGACCAAGAATAGCGTGACCTGCGACGAGCATAGCCTGCGCCAGGAAATGGACAGACTGCTGAGCGTTGCGACGGAGCAAGTCAAAGCCGAATAACGGTTTCCGGTGAGCGACTTACCACGCTGATTTAGAACGGTTTTTGTGTTGGCCTGAGGTGTCGGTTTCGGCGCTTCTGACCGCCAGCTTGCCGCACGTTCAATTGGTCACGGTTCAAGAGAAAAATAAAAATTAGCTAGGCAACTATATCCCGTCATCGAAAGCGGAATGAGCCGCGCCTTTTCACAATGGTGCGCCTAGTAATTGCCTAGCTAAATAACTTTACGACTAGTAGCGACCTACCGTCAGGCCGCCATCAACAATGATGGTCTGCCCAGTCATATAGCGGGACGCGTCGGAACAGAGAAACAGCAATACGTCTGCCATCTCCTCAGGTTCGCCGATCCGGCCCATTGGAATATATTCGGCTGCTTTTTCAAGGCCTTCCGGGCCGACGGAGTGAACGGTGGAGAGCGCCTGTGCCGTGCGAATGAAGCCAGGCGCGAGTGCGTTGACCCTGATCTGGTCCGCCGCGAGATCACAAGCAAGACCACGCACCAGGCCAACGACGCCGCTCTTCGCCGCATTATACTGCACATGGTCATACCAGCCGTAAGTGGTGCCCATCACCGAGGACACACAGGCAATGGCGCCGCCGCCGCCTTTTGCCATTCCCGGGGCGACAGCACGGGCGAGGCGAAACTCACCGGTCAAGTCAATATCAAGCGTTTGGGCCCATTTTTCGTCGGTCAATTCAGCCAACGGCACCTTGTGAGCAATGCCTGCGTTGGCAATGGCCGCCGAAAACGGCCCGCGGGCGTCTTCCACCTGTTTTACGACATGGTCCACAGCTGACGTGCTAGTGACATCGAGCGGGTGAAATTCGGCAGACCCACCGGCTGCAACGACATCATGCGCCGTCGCACGCCCTTCATCTTCAAGTATGTCGGTTACCACGACATGCCAGCCTGCGCGACCAAAGGCCTTGGCTGTTGCCTCACCAATGCCGATACCGGCACCTGTAATGATGACCATTTGTGTGTCGCTCATGGCTCTTGCTCCTGACTATTTGAAAGTATCATTGTTATTCAATGTATTATGGGCGTTCAAACGCGCCTGATCAGGCCATGTAGTCGCCGCAGTTCGGGTTCATGGTCTGACCAACGAAGGCGGCGGCAAGAGGGCTCGCGAGGAAAGCGACAGTTTCCGAAACCTCTTCGGGCTCGGCGAAACGGCCCAGTGGCAGTTCTGCGGCTTTGGCGGCAAGCCATTCGTCGGAAATGGTATCGAAAATCGGCGTCCGGGTGGCGCCCGGGGCCACGGCGAAGATGCGCACGCCGGTTCTTGAAAATTCCCGCGCCATGGAGCGTGTCATACCCGCGATACCGGCCTTGGCCGACGCATAATGCACCATGCCGGCCGCACCCAGATGGCCGAGCTGGGACGCGACGTTGATGATGACGCCATCGCCCTTCTCAAGCATCGGCGGCAAAGCGGCTTGCGCGCACATGAACATGCCGCGCATATGAACCCCGAGCATACGATCAAAATCCTCGACCGTGATCTCGAGAAATGGCTTTTGCTCTGCGTGGCCGGCATTATTGCAAAGCAAAGTGCAATCGCCGTAAGTCTTCACGCCGTGCGCAAAAATTGCCGTCACATCGTCCTGTTTGGAAACGTCACCTGCTACTGCGCTGGCGCGGCCGCCGGCAGCGACGATGGTGTCCACTGTAGCTTGTGCGGTATCCAGATTGAGGTCAGCCACGGTTACGGGAATACCTTCGCTGGCAAGCCGGGTGGCCATGGCCTGGCCGAGGCCACTGCCACCGCCGGTGACAAGTGCTGTGTGGTCTTTCAGTCCCATCATTTCTTTCTGGCTCCTTTGGCGCTTGCGCGTTTTTTGGGTTTTTTTCCGTCCGGCGTCGTCGA
>JABJCZ010000305.1 GCA_018668475.1 Alphaproteobacteria bacterium
CCCTGCAACCCCTGCAACCCATGCTGGGCCAATCCGTGTGCAGCGAACCCATGTGCGGCCAACCCATGCGCCGCTAACCCATGTGCGGCGGCTAACCCATGCGCCGCTAACCCATGTGGGGCCAATCCATGTGCGGCGAGCAATCCGTGTGGGCCCTGCGGTGCCTGCAACCCGTGCAACCCTTGTGCAGCGGGAGAGGCCCCTGAGTTGTCGGCGGCTGAGGCAACCGGCGCTTACAAATGCATCCAGGGTACGCTTCAATCGGGCTATGCCAAATCCGGCAATGCCTGGGCCGGTCAGTATACGGCTTGGAAGAATTACTCTAACCAGCCTTACGTGTCGGACACCCACGGTGGCCGTTATGTGAACAACTATGCTAACGGGCGCGGGTCAAATTACTCGCAGTATGAGAACGCCGGCCCGGCGCCTGTCGGCACAGTGCTGGCCAAGGACAGCTTCAGCGTGTCGCCGGCCGGTAAGGTCGGAGCCGGTCCGTTGTTCCTGATGGAGAAGATGGCGGCCGGATTTTCGTCCGAAAGCGGGGACTGGCGTTACAGCCTGATATTGCCCAACGGTAAGGTGCTTGGTGAGACTGGCGGTGCAGGTGGAGACAAGGTTGGTTTCTGCATCGATTGTCATCTTGCGGTGGAAGAACAGGACAGCCGATTCTATCTGCCTGACGAATATCGCGTTCAATAATTGGGTATGAATAGGTGCTTTGCGCAGCCTGGCGTCGGGGGTCTCCTCCGGCGCCGGGTTCGTTTGCGTCTATCGCGGCAATGCGCCGCGTATTGCTGAGCTTGTATGGAGCGTCCCGCGGCCCTATTCTGCGGCCTTCTCCAGAACAAACCTGTAAACCGGAGTATGTCATATGATTTTTCGTAACTGGCTGGCGCTTGGTGTTGCCGGCGCCATCGTAGTTGCAAGTGGGGCCGCGCTCGCCGATGGCGATGTGAAAAAAGGCTCCAAGGTCTTCAAGAAGTGCAAAGTTTGCCACACCGTTAAAGAGGGTGGCAAAAAGAAGGTCGGCCCCAATCTGCATGGCCTCTTTGGGCGGACTTCAGGCACATCTGAAGGCTTCAAGTATTCTGATGCCATGAAAGACGCTGCAATTGTCTGGGATGATGCGACTCTCGATGCCTATCTGAAGGACCCCAAGGGTTACATTCCGAAGAACAAGATGGCGTTCAAGGGCGTGAAGAAAGAGAAGCAACGCGTCAACCTGCTCGCTTACATCAGGGAAGCCACCAAGTAGGCGTCCGCGAACAACACGGGCCGGCCTGCAGTCTGATGCGCGGCCGGCCCGGATTTTTCTGTTTCTTGCGACTTGGATTGCCTTATGAACCTGCGCGATTGCATTCGGGAAATCCCGGACTTTCCGAAGCCCGGCATTCTCTTTTATGACATTGCGCCGTTGCTTCAGGCGCCGGCAGCGTGGGACTACGCTCTTGATGCGCTGGCCGAGGCCGTAGCGCCGCTCAAGCCGGATGTGCTGGCGGGTGTGGAATCGCGGGGCTTTCTGGTGGCCGCACCGCTGGCACTGAAATTGCAGACCGGCTTTATCATGGTGCGCAAGAAGGGCAAGTTGCCGGGCACCACGGTGCGGCATGAATATTTCCTCGAATACGGGACCGATATCATTGAAGTGCAGGCCGATGTGATCGAACCGGGACAGCGCGTTGTTGTGTTGGATGATCTGTTGGCCACCGGTGGTACAGCAGCAGCCTCCATCACGTTGTTGGAGCGCGTGGGTGGCAAGGTTGTGGGCTGCGCCTTCCTGATTGAACTTGGTGGCCTTAATGGTCGTGAAGCGCTGGGCGACGTGCCCGTCTCGTCGCTCCTCAGTCTCGATTGAAAACGTATTACCTCTTCCTATCGGGTGTTGAAGACTCGCGCCGGGGCTTGCGCGAAGGATATGCTTGCGCCTGGATATCAACAATTGGCGCGGCTGCCTGAACAGCCGGGTAATGGAGAGAAGCAATGGACCTCAAGCTGAAAGGCATGAACGCTGTCATCACGGGCGGCAGCAAGGGTATCGGGCGGGCGATCGCCGAGGGCCTCGTAGGCGAGGGGGCTAATGTTGCCATATGCGCGCGCAACGCGGACGAAGTGGATGCCGCCGTGGCAGCTTTGGGGGCCAGCGGCGCCAAGGCCTGTGGCCAGGCACTGGACGTGGCGGATGGCGATGCGCTGAAGGCATGGGTCAAAGATGCGGCTGGTGAGCTCGGGGGGATCGATATTCTGGTGCCCAACGTCAGCGCGCTGGCGATCCCAAACTCCGAGGAATCCTGGAAGGCCCAGTTTGACATCGACATGATGCACACCGTTCGCTCGGTCGAAGCCGCCATACCGCATCTCGAAAAGTCGGATGCCGGGTCCATCGTCATTATCTCGTCGGTGTCAGGCGTTGAAGTTGATTTCGCGGGCGGGCCCTATGGTGCGTTCAAGGCCGCCCTCATTCATTATGCGAAAACGCTGGCGTGTCAGCTTGCCGGCCAGGGCATTCGGTGTAATTCGGTTTCGCCAGGTAACACCTATTTTGAGGGTGGCGTGTGGCCAATGATCGAAGAAAACATGCCTGAACTGTTTGCCACCGCTCTCGCGGCCAACAAGACGGGTCGTATGGCCACAGCTGAAGAGGTCGCCACGGCCGCGGTATTTCTGGCGAGCCCCGTCTCCAGCTTTACCACCGGCACCAATTTGACTGTCGATGGCGCCTTGACCAACCGCGTGCAGTTCTAAGCACGTCTCAGGGCTTCGGCATATCCACGGCCTCCTGATCCCGGCGCCAGGACTGGCGTCGGGTCAGGACCGGTAGGCCAATGGCTGCGCCGATCAGCACGAGCGCGCCAAATTCCGTGGCCCCCAGGGGCTCACCCAGCATGATGGCGCCGGCAAAAACGCCAACTACCGGCGTCATCATGGCGCTGATGGCAGCGATGCCGACGGGGAACAAGCGGATCACCTCAAAGTAGGCCCACATGCAAAACGCCACGCCGATAAAAATATTGTAGACGACTGAAAAAATAGCGAGACCGCTAGGGAACGCCACATCCGAATAATTTGTAAATGCCGCGCCGATGGCCATGGGGACGGTTGAGAGCGATATCTGCCAGGCGGCGATGACCAGCGTCGGCGCGCCCCAGGCGGTTTTCTTCTGCGCGACCGAAAGCACGGCAAACAGCAACGCCGTCCCGAGCATGAGGATCATGCCGATTGGCGCACCGCCGATGGAGCTGACGTCGGCCACCAACAGCAACGCCATGCCTCCCATACCAAGCGCCAGTGCGCCGCCTTTGCGCCAGTCGATGGGCTCGCCAAGCACAACGGCCCCCAGCAACACGGTCCACACCGGAAACGTATAGGCCATCACCGCCGCCCGGCCCGAGGCGGTCAGAATCACGCCATAGGACTGCATGAGCTGATAGGTCGCGATGCAAGCTGTCGTGAAAAGCAATGCTGGCCAAAGCCGCGGCGGAACCGTGAGCGAATAGCCCTTCACCATGCACATGGCGAACAGGCTCAGTCCCCCGCCCCCGAATATGATGGCGCGATAGGGCAGGGGTGGAATTTCGAGCACACCCATCTTGATGATGGGCCAGTCAATGCCCCAGAAGAACGCGACCAGCGCCAGCAGAACGAAACCGCGCAACGGCAGTTTGGGTTCAGGCCTAGCTTGATGGCCAGGCATTGTACTCAGGTGGCCGGGTCTTCAGGGCGTTGGGTCGTTAGGTTACAGGTAGCCACTCACCGGCAGGCTTAAAGGTTTTGGCAGTGGGAATGATCTGCTCCCCAAACCGGGCAATTTGTTCTTCGTGCTCCGCCAGCGTGCCGCTCGGGCAATCGATCATGCAAATGATGAGCGAGTAACCGGCCTTCGCGTAGCCCTCAAGATCGCCCAGAATTTGCTCAGGCGTGCCAGTGCAATTACATCTGGGGACTGTCGTAATTTCATCACTGCCTGGATCGCTAACCCGACCGGACGTGGCACCGATCATCAGGAAATTCTTGGTATCTCGCCCGGCTTTCTCACGTTCGGCGCGCAGGATGTCCTGGATCCGGTCGAACCGGTCAAACTCGATATGAGTATCGAGGAACAACGAGTAGATGCCGTCGCAATGATTGGCCGCGCGGCGTGCGCCAGCAGGTGTATTGGCGCCCAACAAAATCGGTGGGCGCGGGCCCTGCACCGGTTTGGGGTCCATCGACAGGTTCTCGAACGAATAAAACTCCCCGTCAAAATTGACCCGCTCATCCTCCCAGCAGTGCTTGTAAACTTCGATGCATTCCACCATGCGCTCGTTGCGTTCGGCATGGTCAATGCCCACCGATTCAAACTCTTCCTTCATCCAGCCGGCGCCGACGCCGAGCATCAAGCGGCCGTTTGAGAGCTGGTCGACGGTCATGAACTGGCGGGCATCTGACAACGGATGACGATAGGGCGAGATCAGCACGCTGGTGCCGAGTTTGATGCGGCTGGTGGAGGTGGCAACGGCGCCCATGACGACGGCTGCATCAAGCATGTTGTGCCACGGCCGGTAGGCACGTTGGCCCGACTGATTGGCCGTGTGAAAGCTCTCCGACCCAATCGGCATCGAGACATGATCAGGATACCAGATGGAGTGAAACCCGGCGGCCTCAGCAGCCTTGGCGACGCGGACCGGCTGCATTTCCTGCACCGGCGTGTGGGCCAGAAGCATGTTGGAGTCGTCACGATAACTGTTGCCGTGGGTATTCGCGTAAATGCCGATTTCCATGATGCGCCTTCCATTGTCGTCTGGCTTGAGCGTCTGGTCGACGCTGGGTGAAGTGAGCCTAACTGTTACTGAGCTCCACGAAAAGCCCACCCAAAAGCGGAGGGGCAGGGGGCACTACTTGTTCAATGTCAGGCGCCGCGCCAGCGAGGGCCGCCCGCAAAGCAGCGGCCATCTTTCTGGTTACGCTGGTTGTCCTCCTGTTTGCAACGACCAGTGCGGCCTGTTTTCACCGTCAGCCTAGCAAAGGGTCTCCTGACTTGCCGGCACAAAAAAACGGGCCACCTGGCCCGCTATTGTCCTTGTTGCTCCATCTTCCGGGGAGCCATGAACGCGACATCGTCACCCGTTGAGCGGTAATTCTAGCTCAGCCCACACATCCCGCAGCGCAGCTGCCAGACGCGCCATCATCGCGTCGTCATGCACCGGGTTCGGCGTGATCCTCAGGCGCTCCTCGCCGCGTGGCACGGTCGGGTAATTGATCGGCTGGATATAGATGCCGTGCCGGCTCATCAGCAGGTCCGATGCAGCCTTGCACTTTGTCGCATCACCGACGAAGACCGGCACAATGTGGCTGTTGCTCGACATGACCGGCAGGCCAGCGGCAGTTAGAACCCGTTTGGCCATGGCCGAGCGTTCCTGATGGCGGGTGCGCTCGTCCGTGCTTTCCTTCAAGTGGCGAACCGAGGCCAGCGCCGCGGTCGCGACCGCTGGTGGGAGCGCCGTGGTGAAGATAAAGCCAGGCGCGTAGGAGCGCACAACATCAACCAGCGCTCTGGACGCGGCGATGTAGCCGCCCATTACGCCATAAGCTTTAGCCAGCGTGCCCTCAATAATGGTCAGCCGGTCCATCAGGCCTTCGCGTTCGGCAATGCCGCCGCCGCGCGGCCCGTAGAGGCCTACGGCATGGACCTCATCAAGATAGGTCATCGCGCCATAAAGCTCGGCGACGTCGCAAATTTCGGCAATCGGCGCAATGTCACCGTCCATCGAGTAGACGGACTCAAAGGCAACGAGCTTCGGTACTGACGGGTCGGCCTCGCGGAGCAACCGCTCAAGGTCAGCTGGATCGTTGTGCTTGAAAATGAACTTCTTTGCGCCCGAATGCCGGATGCCCTGGATCATCGAGGCGTGATTCAACTCATCGGAATAGACGTGGCAGTCCGGCAGCAGGCTGGCGATCGTCGACAGAGTAGCGTCGTTGGAAATATAGCCGGATGTGAAAACCAGCGCGGCGTCCTTGCCATGCAGGTCCGCGAGCTCATTTTCCAGCTGGACGATGGGGTGTGAGGTGCCGGAGATGTTGCGGGTGCCGCCAGCGCCAGCGCCAAAGGTCGAAATCGCTTCGCGCATGGCGTCGAGCACTGCCGGGTGCTGGCCCATGGACAGATAATCGTTGGAACACCAGACCGTTACGTCTTCCTGGCGCTCGCCGGCGTCATCGTAGTGTCCGGCGGTCGGGTAGTTACCAGCCTGACGCGCGAGGTCCGCAAATACGCGGTAACGCCCTTCCGTGTGTAGCTCTTCGATCCGCGATGCAAAAAAGGCGTCGTAATCGAGGCGCGGGGTCTGGTCGTTTTTCATCAATCAATTCCGTGCACCGGGCGGCGACCGGTTGCATCAAATAACGTGCGACGACTCACTTATCGTCATGACCGGACATTAAACCAATTTGGTTGCCGAGGTGTAAAGGCGCGTAAACACACAGAAACCTCACGAAATCTA
>JABJCZ010000032.1 GCA_018668475.1 Alphaproteobacteria bacterium
CAGGGCCGCGCTTGGGGAGGCCCGAAGTGCGCTGGATTCCCGTGAGGGTGAGCGCCGGGATATTGAGGGCCAGCTAACGACATTGCGCAGTGAAGTCGTGTCCTTGAAAAGTGAGCTGGTCGCGGCAGCAGCTGATGCGCAGGCCCTTGAGGATCAGCTCGGCAATACTGAGACGGAGCTTGAGGGGCTGGAGCAATCGCGCGAAGCGCGGCGGGCCGCCCTGGCTGAGCGTCGCTTTGCACTGGGCCGTTCGATTGCGGCACTGCAACGCCTGGCACGAACACCACCTGAAGCGTTGTTCGCGATGCCGACATCACTGCGTGAGGCCCATAACACGACCATCCTGATCGGCGCCGTTGTGCGAGAACTGGACCTTGAGGCCCAGTTCCTGCGAGCTGAACTGGCTGACCTCGATCGGCTTGAAAAAGCGATTGAATCGCAGCGGGCAGAAACGCAGGTTGCTTCGCGTGCGCTGCAGGCCCAGCAAGTCCGACTGGTCCGGCTTGTCGAGCGCAAGGCGTTGCTTCAGGCGGAGACGGCGGCGGAGTATTCCGAAGCTGGCGACGAGATAAACGAACTGGTCGCGCGTGCCGGGAGCCTGCAAGAGTTGGTTGAGGTGCTGGGCAATGTGCAGGCGAAAGAACGTGCCGCCTTAGCGCAGCAAAACCAAATGGATAATGTGCGCGAGACCACGGCGGCGTTGGGTAATTCTGATGACCGAGCTGCGGAAGTAACTGAAGTTCCTTCATCTACCGAAACGGCACCAGAAGCGCTAGCGCCCGTTGCGGCGGTAGAGATGCCGGCTGAAAACGCCGCCAAAAATACTGGTGCTGCAGAGCAATCCATTGCGAAACCCGATGAGGCGGCGAGAGGTGAAGTTGTACTAGTCGCCATCCCGCAACGGCCCGAAATCAAGGATATTCGCTCAGCACGCGGCTATTTTATCATTCCGGCACGCGGAAATCTGGTTCAGCGTTTTGCCGAAAATACATCCAGCGGGCTTGCAGCGAAGGGGATCTCCATTGAAACTCGACTTGGCGCACAGGTTGTTGCGCCATTTGGTGGAAAAATCGCCTTTGCCGGGCCGTTTCGAAACTACGGGCAGATATTGATCATCGCTCACGGCGAGGGATATCATACTTTATTAGCCGGATTAGGGCATATTCATGCCCGGCTCGGTCAGAAAGTGTTGGCGGGCGAGCCGCTGGGGATTATGGCTGCCGATGGTGGCGCGCGCCCGCGTCTATATGTGGAGTTACGGAAAAAGGGTCATCCGATCAATCCGTTACCCTGGTTGGCTGCTGAAGGCGGCGCGACACGGGGCTGACGTCAAGGTGCATCGCGCCGCTTCGGCGACAATCAGGTTCTTAGAGCAAAAACATGCAGGTATTTATGAGACATTCATTTTTCGGTGGCGTTGTCGGCCTGGTTCTTCTGGCACTTCCGGTCACAGGGTTTGCCGCGAGCGCTGACACGTACCGGCAGTTGGACTTGTTCGGCGACGTGTTCGAAAAGGTTCGCAGTGATTATGTTGAGGAAATTGACGATGCCGAGCTGATCGAGGCTGCCATCAGTGGCATGTTGAATTCGCTCGATCCGCATTCGAAATATTTGAACCCCAAGAGTTATGACGATATCCGGATTCAAACCCGAGGCGAATTTGGTGGCCTTGGGATCGAAGTCACGATGGAAAGCGGCTTCGTCAAGGTGATCTCGCCGATCGACGATACGCCGGCTGAGCGTGCCGGGTTGATGCCGGGTGATTTTGTCACTCACATCGATGAGGAGCCCGTGTTCGGACTCTCGCTGGAAGAGGCCGTTGATCGCATGCGTGGCCCGGTTGATTCGGGGATCAAGCTGACCATCCAGCGGCCAGGCGAAGAAACGCCGTTTGATGTTGATATTGTGCGTGCCGTGATCAAGATCCGGTCTGTGCGGACCCGCATGGAAGGCGACGATGTCGTCTATGCCCGGATTACATCGTTTTCTGAAAAGACAACCGTCGACCTGGGGCGCGGAATGAAAAAATTGCGCGAGGCCCACGGCGACAACCTTGTTGGTGTGGTGCTGGATCTACGGAATAACCCGGGTGGCTTGCTCGACCAGGCTATTGCCGTTTCCGATGCTTTTTTACCCAAGGGAGAAATCGTCTCAACGCGCGGACGCCGGAGCGACAGCATTCAGCGGTTCAATGCCCGTGGTGGCGATATCACGGACGGCTTGCCGGTTGTCATCCTGATCAACGGTGGTTCCGCGTCGGCATCTGAAATTGTGGCGGGCGCCCTGCAAGATCACCGCCGGGCCGTCGTGCTGGGTACACGGTCCTTTGGCAAGGGATCTGTCCAGACAGTCATTCCATTGGGCAGTAATGGCGCGATTCGCCTGACGACGGCGCGGTACTACACGCCTTCAGGCCGCTCTATTCAGGCCAAGGGGATTGATCCGGATATTGTGGTTGAGCCGGCGCGACTGGAGAAGCTGGAACAGGGCCGCCGCCGTCGGGAGTCAGACTTGCGGGGCAGCCTTGACGCCGAAGGAGCAGCGGACAAAAAGGCGTCGGATGCGTCAGCGGAGGCCGAAAATGACAAGGCGGATGAGGACTATCAGCTTGCCCGGGCCCTCGATTTATTGCGCGGATTCCGTCTTCTTTCCAGCACCACGACGACCGATTAACGGTAGGAAACCGGCCGATTTGGCCTGAGCACTCGTGATAGACGACGAAAATATTCCGGCCGATGAACCGCCCACGGAGCCCGAAGAGTCCGAGTTTCGTGAGGGTGAATCAGATGGCGCAGCGATAGGCCCCGACGATGACGGGCGGCGGCGGCGGTCATTGCGGCCTCGCCTTGGATTACCGGCACTTCTGGGTTCGCTCCGCCCCGTTTTTTCTGTCGCGATAAAGGTATCTCGACTGGCGCTCGTTGTGCCGCTAAAGCTAATTCGGTTCATCCCTGTTCCATCTATTTTGCGTGGCCGGTCGGCACCGTCGCTTCTGGCGGGCCGGTCTGTCAGTCCACCTGCAATGGCGGGCGTCGTTCTGGCGTTGGTGGTGATCGGCGTGCTCGGCTGGTTGGCGTTGAGCGGTGGCTCAGAGCCGGCGGATCACCAGGATGAGGTCGAGCTTGCCCTTGTGGACGCTGCAGATGGCCCTGACGCGGAAGTGCACCATGACGCTGCGCCGGCGGACGAGGTTACGCCGGATGGGGTTGATCTCGAGGAAGCAGGCGAGTTCGGCCCAGTCGGTACAGGCGGCTCGAAGCCAGTGGCTGACCTCGAAGAGGAAGTCGTGGCCTCCAGCGTGCCCGAGCATGACGCAGCAGCGACTGGTCGTTCCAGCGTTGAGTCCGAGGTTAGTGGCGGGGCGGGGTATCAGTCGTCGGGTCTGCAACAAAGCCAAGGGCTGAGAAGCGAGGTCGCGCCAGACCCGGTCCGTGAAACCGTGCGACTTGCCCGAATTGACCCCGCTCTTCAGCAACAAACCTCGCGCGGGCCACTGCCCATTATTGGCGCCGACGGCCGTGAGTCGTGGCGGGTCTATGCGCGGCCGTCGCAAGCAGGGGCCGGAGCGCCGCGTCTGGCATTAGTGATTGTTGGCCTCGGCCTGTCCTCGGCCGCAATTGAAACCGCGATGGCGCTGTCGGGCGCTGTGACCCTGTCGTTTACGCCTTATGCGCCGATGCTCGAGGAGACTGTCAAAAAGGCTCGCGACGCCGGCCATGAGGTTTTGATGGATCTGCCAATGGAGCCGGTCTCCTACCCGGCGGATGACCCTGGTCCGCACACGTTGCTGACATCCCTCAATCCCACCGACAATATAGCGCGGCTTGAATGGCTGCTTGGCAGGTTTTCCGGATATGTCGGTGTTGTCAGTCATATGGGATCGCGCTTCACGACCTCGCCCGAGGCGCTGCGCCCGGTGATGACGGCGCTGCGGGATCGGGGCCTGATGTTCGTTGACAGTCAGGCGAGCAGCAAAAGTGTGGCGACGAATGTCGCGGCGCAACTGGCGTTGCCGTTTGCGGTCAACTCTATTTTTGTTGATCACGAGCCGACGCGCGCTGCCATTGATCGAACCTTTGCCGACCTGGAAGCCAGTGTCTTGCGGTCCGGGACCGGCATTGCCATTGCGCGGGCGTTCCCAGTGACGCTTGAGCGATTGGCTGCCTGGTTGCCGGCTCTTGAGGAGCGCGGCATTGTGCTGGTGCCGATATCGGCCCTGGCCGAACACCAGTAGGGCCCGGCCGTGGTTCAACCAAACCAAGATAGCCGGCCGTATCGTCGCGGCGTCGGGCTGGTTGTTATCAATACCACCGGCGAGGTTTTCGCTGGCCAGCGCGGCGATAGTGCGCGGTCGGCCTGGCAGATGCCGCAGGGCGGAATTGACCCAGGCGAAACCCCTCTTCAGGCCGCTTATCGGGAGCTGGAGGAAGAAACCGGAATTGTTCCCGCGCTCGTCGACGTGGTCGCCGAGACCGGGGAGTGGTTGCGATATGACCTGCCGCTGGATTTATCACGCCGGGCCTGGGGTGGAAAATATCGTGGTCAGGAGCAACTCTGGTTCGCTGCGCAGTATCTGGGCGGTGATGAAGACATAACGATCGCTACGGCGGTGCCCGAGTTCGTATCGTGGAGGTGGGCGCCGGCTGATGATCTCGCGCGGGGGATTATCCCGTTTAAACGAGCGTTGTATCGCGCTGTATTCAGCGAATTTGCAGCGTATCTGAAAGGCGACCCGCGCGGTACTAAATGAGACCCGCCATCACTGAGCGGGTTCTTAATGTACGGCGCTGCCGCGCGGTTGGTTCGCTTGCCGTTCCCCCTCAGCTTCCTGCAAGCCCCATCCGGCCCGCCTCGAACCACTGGCCAGAAGACCAGAAAGGGTGTGTACGAGGTTTTGTTCGAGTCCGAGCGTAATGGCGGGTTTCTCCTTTAGCTTCAGGCTTAGGGTTGGCTGCGGTCCGCTTGCGTCTGTTCGAATATCGATGACGAGCACAGGTGCCTCTCCCAACGGGTGGGCGGCATCTGCATCATCATAGGGTTGGGTCCGGTCAACACCTGTTTCAGCGGTCTCGCGTTGAAAATCGCGGACGGCCTTGCGGGCGTCGTCAGTTGTACCGCCATGGCTAGCGGCGCCTTGGTCGGCGGCCCCGTCGAGGGCTTCGGCAAGTCGGCCTGTGACGCGGCGGGTCAGCCACAGCTTGTAGGCCGAGCGTCCGGCGGTGACGATCCGGAGCAACAAGCGGTCCTCTTCGGGAGCGAAGGTGAGGCTAATCTGGCGTAACGGGTCGGGCATCGACTAGCCGGTTCCAGGCGCGCTGGGCGCCCAGTTCATGCGGCGATCCGTTCCACCCGGCGCACGTAGCCACGGAACACCCGCCAACACAATGCAGTGACGATCTTCCCCACACGTCCTTGCGGTTTGATGCCGACAGCTTTCATCGACATGCCGAGGGCCCGTTGCACATGTTTGTAGCGATAGAGCGGAAAGACCCGTCCGGCATAGGCGTTTGAAAACTTGGCGCGATCATACGGTTCGGCAGAATTGGACGCGCAATAATAGGCGTAGGAAAGTTCATCGTCTCCGGCTTCGGCGATGCGACCAATAGCCGTCTTCAGTCGCGACCAGAGGTGGACGTGCTCTACTTGCTGATAGCGCTTCATATTGGTGTAGAAGAGTTTGTAATGGCGGAATTCATCGGCGGCGATGTGTTTGCAGATGGCGCGCAGCACAGGCTCATCGCTCGCGTCGCCAAGTGCACTGTAGTAGGCCGATGTGCCGACCTCGACGATGCATCGGGCAATCAATTCGGAGCAGCGGGAGCCGCGTATGGACTGGTCGGCGCCCGTATCAATGATGTGGCCGGTCGTGAAGCGCGAAAAAGAGCTGTTAAAATCAAAGTCCGGGTCGGCAAGCTCGGCATAGCGCCGCAGCACCTTGCCATGTTGCACCTCTTCCCGCGCCCAGGTGCGGGCGTCCTGGCAGAACTGATCGTCTCCCTTGAACACGCCACACAGGTATTCAGCATATTCACTGCTGCGGTGTTCCACCATACACGCGGCCTTAACGACCTTGACCAGCTCCGGGTCAAGCCGGGAGCGGTCAAATGCATCCCAAGGAATATCGTCTAAAGTCCAGTGCTCCATCCGAGCGCCCGTTCGTTTGCCGTTTTTTGTCATTCCCGATCAATAGGAATTATAGAAATTGTACCGCAAACGACAAGACCGCCCGTCTCTGGGCGGCCTCACGTTGTCTTGTATGCGTGGAAAAATAAAGCTTTACGCGCCGGCGGTCTCTACCATGGCGCGGGCGACGCCTACGGCATCTTCAAACCGGCTGCGAGCGGCATCATCATCGGCATCACGCAGATCAAGCTCCGCCGCTTCAAGGCGTTTCTCGGCAGCGCCTCGGTCAATGGCGTCGACCGGCATTGCCTCGGTTGACAGCACCGTGCAGCGTTCTGCCGTTACCTCGGCGTAGCCGCCGGCGACGAAATAACGCTCCTTGGCCTGGCCGTTCTCATGAATCTCGATAATGCCGGGACGCACTGTTGAAATCAGATTGGCGTGGCCGGGCAGGACACCGAAGTCACCTTCGGAGCCTGGCACCACAACAAGCTCGACGTCATCCGAGAAGATCAGCTTCTCAGGTGCTACCAGCTCGAACTGCACCGTATCTGCCATTGTCGGCTCCGTTCCTTAAGCTTACGCGGCCTCGGCCGCCATCTTCTTCGCCTTCTCAACCACTTCTTCGATGCCGCCAACCATGTAGAATGCGGCCTCAGGAAGATCGTCGTACTCGCCCGCACAAATGGCCTTGAAGCCCGAAATGGTTTCTTTCAGGTCAACCAGTTTGCCAGGTGCACCGGTGAAGATTTCAGCCACATGAAACGGCTGGGACAGAAAGCGCTGAATCTTGCGGGCGCGGGACACGGTCAGCTTGTCTTCTTCCGACAGCTCGTCCATGCCGAGAATGGCAATGATGTCCTGCAGGGATTTGTAGGTCTGCAAAATACGCTGCACCTCACGGGCGATATCGTAGTGGTCCTGACCGATGATGCGCGGGTCGAGCATGCGCGACGTTGAATCGAGCGGATCCACAGCCGGGTAGATGCCAAGCTCGGCGATCTGACGCGACAGCACCGTGGTTGCATCAAGGTGGGCAAACGAGGTCGCAGGCGCCGGGTCGGTCAAATCATCGGCCGGCACATAAATGGCCTGCACAGAAGTGATCGAGCCCTTGTGTGTTGAGGTAATGCGCTCCTGCAGCGTTCCCATATCGGTTGCCAGCGTCGGCTGATAGCCCACGGCCGACGGGATGCGGCCCAGCAGTGCCGACACTTCCGAGCCGGCCTGGGTGAAGCGGAAAATGTTATCAACGAAGAGCAGCACGTCCTGGCCTTCTTCGTCGCGGAAATATTCGGCCTGGGTCAGGCCGGTCAGTCCAACGCGGGCACGCGCACCTGGCGGCTCGTTCATCTGGCCATACACGAGGGCCACTTTGGAGTTGTCGCCCTCAAGGTCAATAATCCCTGATTCGATCATCTCGTGGTAGAGATCGTTACCCTCACGGGTGCGCTCACCCACGCCGGCAAACACGGAGTAACCACCGTGCGCCTTGGCGATGTTGTTGATGAGCTCCATGATGAGCACTGTCTTGCCCACACCGGCGCCGCCGAACAGGCCGATCTTGCCGCCCTTGGCATAAGGCGCCAGCAGGTCGACGACCTTGATGCCGGTGTTGAGAATTTCCGATTCCGTGGACTGATCAACGAAGTCAGGCGCCTGCGCATGAATTGGCAGGGTCTTGGATGTGCCCAACGGGCCACGCTCATCGATGGGTTCGCCCACCACGTTGATGATGCGCCCCAGCATCTCCGGGCCGACCGGCACCAAAATACCGGCGCCTGTATCAACGGCTTCCGTGCCGCGCACGAGGCCTTCCGTCGTGTCCATGGCGATGCAGCGCACGGTTTTTTCACCGAGGTGCTGTGCCACTTCCAGTACGAGACGGCTGCCCTGGTTCTCTACGTGGAGCGCGTTCAGAATTGCCGGCATTTCGCCTGCAAACTGGACGTCCACCACGGCGCCCATCACCTGGCTGATTTTGCCGACTGCGTTTTCATTCGCCATTGCCGTGTTCCCGTCGATCTAGGTGTCGTTGCTGGTTTCCAGACGCCGCGCGTTACAGCGCTTCGGCACCGGAAACGATTTCAATAAGTTCCTTGGTAATCTGTGCCTGACGTGACCGATTGTATTCGAGTGTCAGGTTGTCGATCATGTCGCCCGCATTACGGCTGGCACTGTCCATGGCGCTCATACGGGCGCCCTGTTCGCTGGCCGCGTTCTCTAGTAGCGCGCGGAACACCTGGACCCCGAGATTGCGGGGCAAGATATCCTCGAGAATCTCTGTTTCATCCGGCTCGAAGTCATACGCGCCTTCGCCGGCTTCGGGCTCCGTCGCTGCATCGTCAGCATCGACAGCAAACGGAATAAGCTGTTGATACGTGACGATCTGGCTCATCACCGACTCAAACCGATTGTAGATGATGGAGCAGACATCAAACTGTTCGTCAGCAAACAGCGCGGTCAGTTCCTCACCGATGCCAGCGGCTTCGAAAAACTCCGGCCCGCGCCGCCCGATATCCTGCTTGTGCTCAATCATCAGGTCGCTGAATTCACGGAGCAACTGCTCACGGCCCTTGCGGCCAACCGTATAGATTTTCACTGTCTTGCCGGCGCTTCTCAGCTCGGCCACCTTGGCGCGAGCGCCTTTCACGATGGAACTGTTAAAGCCGCCGCACAGCCCACGATCCGCCGTGCATACAACGATCAGGTGGGTCTGGTCGGCACCGGAGCCGGAAAGCATCCGGGGGCCATCGTCACGACCACCCATTGCGCCTGCCAGGCTACCAAGCATCCGTTCCATGCGCTCAGCATAGGGCCGGGCGGCTTCGGCGGCATTCTGGGCGCGCTTCAATTTGGAGGCGGCAACCAGCTTCATTGCTGATGTGATCTTCTGCGTCTGCTTGACGCTGTTGATCCTCAGCCGGAGGGATTTGAGGGTAGCCATGGGCTTCCGCTTTCCTTAACCGTTCCGTCCGCGGGCCTTAAGCGAACGACTTGACGAGGCCGTCGAGAAGCGCACTCAGCTTCTTTTCGCTCTCATCGCTCAACACACCGGTATCGCGGATATCGCCAAGCACATCCTGGTTGTTGGCGCGAACCGCACTCAGATATTCCTGCTCAAAGCGGGTCACGTCGCCGGTATCGATTCCGTCGAGATAGCCCCGCACACCGGCAAAAATGGAAACCACCTGCTCTTCGACGGGCAGCGGCACGTACTGGCCCTGCTTCAGAAGTTCGGTAAGCCGTGCACCACGTGCCAGCAGGCGCTGGGTAGATGCATCCAGGTCCGAGCCAAACTGGGCAAAGGCCGCCATTTCGCGATACTGCGCGAGTTCCAGCTTAATTGTGCCGGCAACGGATTTCATGGCCTTGATCTGCGCAGCCGAACCCACACGACTGACCGACAGGCCCACGTTAATGGCCGGGCGAATGCCCTGATAGAAAAGTTCCGTCTCAAGGAAGATCTGACCATCGGTGATTGAAATCACGTTGGTCGGAATATAGGCGGAGACGTCACCAGCCTGGGTTTCGATCACCGGCAATGCGGTCATCGAACCGGAGCCGTTTGCGTCGCTCATCTTGGCAGCGCGCTCGAGCAGGCGGGAGTGAAGGTAGAACACGTCACCCGGATAGGCTTCACGGCCCGGTGGACGACGAAGCAGCAGTGACATTTGGCGATAGGCAACAGCCTGTTTGGAGAGATCATCATAAACGATCAGGCTGTGGGTACCGCTATCGCGGAAAAACTCGCCCATGGTGCAGCCGGTATAAGGTGCCAGGAACTGCAGCGGGGCGGGCTCGGAAGCCGTTGCTGCGACGACGATGGAATACTCCATCGCGCCCTGCTCTTCGAGGGTCTTCACCAACTGTGCAACGGTTGAGCGCTTCTGGCCGATAGCAACGTAGATGCAATAAAGCTTCTTCGATTCGTCGTCGCCCTTATTGATCTCTTTCTGATTGATGATGGCGTCGATCGCAACGGCGGTCTTGCCCGAGATCG
>JABJCZ010000306.1 GCA_018668475.1 Alphaproteobacteria bacterium
GAAGTGTTCAACAATCTCTTCATGTCGATTGCCGAGCAGATGGGCCTGACGCTCGAGAACACCGCTCATTCGGTCAATATCAAAGAGCGCCTCGATTTTTCCTGCGCCTTGTTTGATGCCACGGGTGCGCTGGTGGCCAACGCACCGCATATGCCGGTGCATCTCGGTTCAATGGGGGAATCCGTGAGCGCCGTCTTGCGCAATGCCGGTGACCATCTCTCGCCTGGCGATATTTATGCGCTGAATGCGCCCTACAACGGTGGCACGCATCTGCCCGATGTGACGGTCGTTACGCCGGTCTTTGACGGCGCCGGCGAGGAGCTGTTGTTCTTCATTGCCTCGCGCGGCCACCATGCTGATATCGGTGGCATCACCCCTGGCTCCATGCCGCCGTTTTCTAAAACGGTGCACGATGAAGGGATCCTGCTGGATGGCTTCAAACTGGTGTCCAACGGCCAATTTCAGGAACAGGCCTTCCGCGACCTGCTGGCCGGTGGCGACTGGCCGGCCCGCAATCCGGACCAAAATGTAGCCGATATCATGTCCCAGGTAGCGGCCAACGAGCGCGGCCTGCAGGAGCTGGCCAAAATGGTCGATCACTTTGGGCTCGACACCGTGCAAGCCTATATGGGTCATGTGCAGGACAACGCTGAGGAATCCGTGCGGCGGGTGCTGGATGTTTTGTCGGACGGCAGCTTCACCTATCCGCTGGATGATGGCAGCGAGATCTGCGTTGCTATTACCATTGATCGCGGTGCGCGCCGCGCGACTGTCGATTTTACCGGTACGAGTCCGCAATTGAGCAGCAACTTCAATGCACCGTCTGCAGTGTGTCGGGCAGCGGTACTGTACGTTTTCCGCACCTTGGTGGATGACGATATTCCGATGAACGAAGGCTGCCTGAAACCGCTTGATATCGTGATTCCGCCGGGCTCGATGCTGAGCCCGCAGTATCCGGCTGCCGTTGTCGCGGGCAATGTCGAGACGTCGTCGCATATTACCGACACGCTCTATGGCGCGCTGGGTGTGATGGCGGGTGCCCAGGGCACCATGAACAATTTTACGTTCGGCGATGAACGCTGGCAGTATTACGAGACGATTTGTGGCGGGTCCGGCGCAGGGCCGGATTACGACGGCACCGATGCTGTCCACACACACATGACCAATTCTCGGCTGACTGATCCGGAAGTGCTCGAGTGGAGATTTCCGGTACGGCTCGAGTCATTCGCCATCCGGCGGGGCTCGGGTGGTGCCGGTCGGCATCGGGGTGGTGATGGCACGGCCCGGCGAATACGTTTCCTCAAGCCCATGACGGCGGCCATTCTTTCAGGCCATAGAAAAGTGCCGCCGTTCGGTCAGGACGGGGGTGGCCCAGGGATGACTGGCCGGTGTTCGGTGGAGCGCGTTGACGGAAGCATCGACAGCCTCGGCGGTGCCGATGAAACACAAATGGAAGCAGGAGATATTTTTGTTGTCGAGACGCCCGGCGGCGGTGGATTCGGCGCGTCGTAAAATGGACCGAATCGGCTGCCCTGATCCGGCGATTGGCGTGGTGAATGCCGCCAAGATTGCGGTTTGATCGGGGACAGATCGATTTAGATCGAACTTGTGTTGCAGTTTTGCAACAAAATGGGTTGATTCGGATGGATACAAGTGCCCGGAACGCTGGTCTGGCTATCGGCGATATGCTAACAATTCGGCGGTCTTAGAAGGAATTGGGAATTGGTTTTCGGACTGAGTCACTTTGTCGCCGATCCCAAGCGTTTGTTAATCAACTGGCGTCAAAGTCGCCATGAGCGTGTTGCCGGTCACAGCGGCGGTCTGTACGGTCGTTGAGGGTATACGTCGGTAAACGGATAAAGAGCCAGGATGGCCAAAATGAGACGAGCTACAGTGCGGTCCGAGGAGAAGCAGTTGCTGAGCGGGCAAGATAAACTGAGTTGGTTGCGCCGTTTGTCGATGCGCCCATTTGCCGTTCTCGGCGCGTTGGTGGTTGCCGGCAGCTTGTTGAGCGCGTGCGCATCGACCAACAGCTCGACTGCAAATGCCGATGATTACGAAGATACGTATTCGATCGACGATCCGTTTGAAGGGGTCAACCGCAAGGTATTCGCTTTCAACCAGGCTGTTGATCGGGCGATTTTGCGGCCTGTGGCGTCCGCCTATTCCATGATCCCGCAATGGGGGCGTGACCGGGTTTCCAACTTTCTGGATAACCTGGGCGAGCCGGTCAATTTTGCGAACAATGTCCTGCAGGGTGAAGTAGAGCGCGCAACGCAATCCTTTCTGCGCTTTTCGCTCAATTCGACCGTTGGTATAGGCGGCTTGTTCGATGTTGCTGGCGGGCTTGGCATTGAGTATGTGCCGGAGGATTTCGGTCAGACGACAGCCACTTGGGGCGTCGACGCGGGGCCCTATCTGATGTTGCCGTTGCTCGGTCCGTCCAATCCGCGTGATGCGGTGGGCATGGTCGTCGACTGGTTTATCGATCCTTTCACTACGGCACTGAAGAGCAATGAGCGCCTGGCTCGCAGCGTGACCCGCGGTGTTGAACAACGCGCCGAACACCTTGATACGCTCGACGCGCTGAACGAGACGTCCGTAGATTTTTACGCCGCGATGCGTGAGCTCTATCGCCAGCATCGTGATAATGAAATTCGCAATGGCACACTGCCGCCGCCAATGCCCATTCCCTCGATCACAATCGAGAACTACGACGATGGAATTGGGGATGAACCTGAGTATGCGGCGGATAAAGATCAGGTTGCGAGCAACTAGACCAACGACTGACATCAACGGGTGATCGATCCATGGGGCTTTCGGGCAAAATCGGGATTACACGTCGGAGCGCTTTGGGCGTACTGATGGGTGTGGCATTGATTCTGGGTGTGGTCTCCGTCCAATCGACGCCGGCTGCAGCGGATGAAGGTGCGGGTAAGTTCATCGAGATTCTCGGTCAGCGGGCTGTCGATGTCCTCAAGGACAAGGCCAACACGACGTTCGCGATGCGTGAGGCGGCATTTCGAGATCTGCTAGTTGACGGGTTTCACATGCCGACCATTAGCCGTTTTGTTATCGGTCGTTATTGGCGTTCGGCGAGCGAGCAGCAGCGCGAGGACTACAACGCCGTATTCGTTGACTTTATCACACGCGTTTATGCGGCGCGGTTCGACGCCTACAACGGCGAGGTTTTCAATATTCTTGAGGTGCGGGAAGAATCTGAGAGCGGTGACTCCATCGTGCGCACGAACATTACGCGGCCATCGGGCGGTGCGGCCATCGGCATCGATTATCGGGTGCGCAAGATCGGTGAGGCCTACAAGGTGGTTGATGTGAACGTCGAAGGCATTTCGATGCTGCACACCCACCGGGTCGAGTTTGCTTCTGTCATCAACAAGAAGGGTATGGACGGCTTCCTCGACATGCTGCACACCCGCGTTGATGCGCCAATGGACGAGGGTGACGGCGAGGGATAAGCGCGCCGGCCCATCACTCGATCTGATAAAAAAAGCCCCGGCCTGTGAAGACCGGGGCTTTTGTTTATGAGGTCATTGGCGATATCGCCGGGCGGGTATCTCGATACCTGTTCACATCTCGGTATGGGATTTGCGCTTCAGCAGGTTGCCCCGGCCGGGTTCGGCGTGAACCATGCCGTCCTCGACGATGATGTCGCCGCGCGACAGTGTCATTGTCGGCCAGCCGGTGAAGGTTTCACCTTCATAGATTTCAAAATCCTGCTTTGAATGCATGTCCTGCAGGCGCACGGTGCGCTCCTTCTCGCCGTCAAACACAGCGATGTCGGCGTCGGAGCCAGGCAGGATCGCGCCTTTTTGCGGGTAAATGCCAAATAGTTTGGCCGGGTTGGTGGAGCTGACCTCGACGAATTTTTCCCGCGTGATCTTGCCTTTGCGCACGCCGTCGGAATAGAGCAGTGGCAAAAGCGTTTCCAGATGCGACATGCCGGGTAGCAGGTCCTCGACCAGGGTGCCGGCGGCTTTCTGGTCGCGGCTCCAGGCGACGTGGTCGGTTGCCACCGTTTGCAGCACGTCAGACTGCAGGCCCTGCCACAGGATATCCATCTGATCGTGCGCGCGCAGCGGCGGCCAGCTCGTATACAGGTGGGCGTCCTCACCCTGCAGGCTTTCCTCTGACAGCTTGAGGTAGATCGGGCGGGTCTCGCCATAGACCGTCTGGCCATGCGCGCGGGCATCGTTAAGCGCATCCAGCCCTTCTTCGTGAGAGAGGTGAACAAGGTAAGCGGGCACGTCGGCGATGCGCGCGAGCCCAAGCGCGCGATTGGCCGCGATCCCCTCCGCAATGGGCGGGCGGGATGATCCGAAGTGCTCGGGCCCGTGCATGTGTTTCTTGTTGTACTGGTCTGCCATGAAGGTAATGCAGCACTGGTCTTCACAATGAATATTGACCATCGCGCCGGCGCGACCTACAGCGGCCATTGCGCGTGTGTAGTCCACCGCGAGATCATCGAAATTGGCGAACCCGAGCATGAAAATCTTGAAGCTCGTGTGGCCTTCGGAAATCACATCGGGAATTTCCTCGATGGTCCGCTGGGTCGGCTCGAAGATCGTCGGGTGCAGGCCGTAGTCAATCACCGAGCGCCCGTCGGCTTTTGCGATCCAGTTTTCGAGCCCCTGGATCAGCGTTTCACCTGGCTCGGGAAAAGCATAGTCGATCAGCGACGTCACGCCACCGACGGCGGCTGCAACCGTGGCGGAATGGAAATCGTCGGCCGTCTTCATCCCCATGAGCGTGAAGTCGCAATGGGTATGCACGTCGACGCCGCCCGGAAACAGATATTTGCCTGTGCAATCGACCACCCGGCCGGCCTCACCGAGGTCATGGCCGATCTGTTTGATCTTGCCATCCTCAATGCCGACGTCGGCCTTCAGGGTTGATCCGGCATTTACGACGGTGCCGTTTTTGAGAATGATATCCATGGTCTCGTCTCCCTGTATTCCGAACTCTAATCCGGCTTTTCAGGTCCCACTGCGCCGGCTTGGGGCTCAGCGGTCAACCCGGCTAGCTTGAGCGACTCCGCGTGTCCTCAAGTGTAACGGCTGATGACGCTCCATAGGAAGGCGTGACGGAGAGCAATGAGGTGCCAGGAGGCCAGCGGGTATACAGTTCATGCAAGATCAGCGCGCACGAAAATGCCATTGGCGGCATACATAAATTGGGCCACCAACAATCAAATCCGAAACGCCGCCGAAGGAAGCCCGATACCGGGCATATGCCGAATTTTGGAGCGACCAGAGCGAGGACTAACTTTTCTCGGCTCGTGCCAGTGATCGGCGGCAACGGCCTTAGCATCGGCCACGAACGGAAGATGCCGCTCGTGGGGTCAAGTCGGTCAGTCGATCAGCGAAATACCTTCTGCTGCTTCCTTGCCATCCCGGCCCGGTTGCAGATCGAAGGAAATGCGCTGGCCCTCAGCCAGGCCGTCGAGCCCGGCAGCCTGAACGGCTGAAATGTGGATGAATGCGTCTTTGTCGCCTTCGTCCGGAGTGATGAAGCCATACCCCTTGGTGGCGTTGAACCACTTAACAGTGCCTGTGGCCATTTTCGTTGTGCTCTCTTGCAGTCTATAGAAAACCCGCCCCCACCCCGTTTGCCGGTATGGCGATCAGGCCAACAGCTGCCAGAACCTGCTTTCTGCGTACGGTCCCACCCCCATATGGCTCCCTGCCGCGTGTCGGAGACCGTAATTCTGACAACCGGTGAAAATATGTTAGATCGGTGTGAACCGAGTGGCAATATTGGTTCTCACCTCGCGCGCTAATCAATTTCGCCACAATTTTTGTGGTTTATAGCTCTATGAACGGCGGAAAAGCGCGTATTTGGTAGGCTGCACGGTGGAATCAAATGCGCGACGCTTCTTGAAAAAAATTAGAATAATTCTAATTAATTGGAAGAGGCGAACGTGCTCCGATCGGTAGGTAGGAACCGGGCGGGGCATTCTAAATCTGCCGGCCATTGGCGCCGGCAACAATAACTGGGGCAAGAGAAGATGCAGGTGCCTGAGGTAACATTCAAAACCCGTGTGCGCGACGAGACAGTGGAGGGCCCCAACCCATTTCGTTGGCAAAACCGCACCAGTGAGGAGATTTTTGGTGGGCGGCGGGTCGTGCTCTTTGCGCTGCCGGGTGCCTTCACGCCGACTTGCAGTTCGACCCACCTACCGGGGTATGAGGAAAATTACGACGCCTTTCGTGCACTCGGCATTGATGACGTCATTTGCCTGTCCGTGAACGACGCGTTTGTCATGTACCAGTGGGGCCGGCACATCGGTGTCGACAAGCTGACGCTGTTGCCGGACGGCTCTGGCGCTTTTACCCGGCCCATGGGCATGCTGGTTGAAAAGGATAATGTCGGCTTTGGTGCGCGGAGCTGGCGGTATTCCATGTATGTGGATGATGGCGAGGTCAAACAAATGTTTGTTGAGCCAGGTCGGGGAGACAATGCCCCGGATGATCCCTTTGAGGTCTCTGGCGCTGATACAATGCTGGCCTGGTTGCGCTCACGGGACTAGGTGGAAGGGCCGATGACCACGTTCTATAGCTCGGCGGAACGAATAGCAGACCGCACCGGCAACATGCTGGGCATTGCGGCGAGCATTGCCGGTCTCGTGATGCTGGTTATTATCGGCAGCCGCTATCCCGGCGAGCGTACGGTGGTGAGCTTCGCCGTTTACGGCGGGGCGCTGGTGCTGTCGTTTCTGGCATCGGCGCTCTATCACGAGTTGCGCCATCCGGGCATCAAGGCGGCGCTTCGCGTTGCGGACCATTGCGCTATCTATGTGCTGATCGCGGGCACCTACACCCCGGTCATGCTGGTGGGCGTCAGCGGCGCTTGGGGCTGGAGCATTTTCGGAGTCGTGTGGGGGATCGCCCTGCTGGGCATCCTCCAGAAGGCACTTTTCCCGACCCGCTTCGAGGCGGCGAGCATTGCGCTTTATCTGGTACTCGGTTGGGTCGGGTTGATCGCGCTTGAGCCGATGATCGACAGCCTGCCCTGGCCGGCGCTGGTCATGTTCGGTGCGGGCGGCGTGTTCTATTCAACTGGTGTGCTGTTCCATGTGCGCGGCCGGTTTCGCTTTCACAATCTGGTCTGGCACCTGTTTGTGCTGGCCGGTGCCGCGACCCACTACTTTGCGGTGATCTATTTCGTTCGCCAGGCCTTGCCGAACGGCGCATGGTGACCCGCAAGACAGAACACAATAATGAGAGAAAGAACGAACAATCTAATGAATAAGCAGCCGTCGAACCCCATGCATGTCTGTGCCATTCTTGGCACCTCCCGTCCCGGGTCCTACACCGGCCACGCCTTTGCGCTGGTGCTGAATGAGCTTGAGGCCAATGGCGTCGCGGCTCTCGATGTCATCCGCCCGGCTGATCTGGTCCTCGGGTTCCCCGACAGTGGCGAGGATGATGCGGACGCTGAAGCGATGCGCGAGATGGTCGGCCGTGCCGACGGGCTCATTTTCGCGACGCCGGAATACCACGGTGGCATGGCCGCCATGGCCAAACTGATTATTGAAAACCTCGGCTTCCCGTCCGTGCTCAAGGGCAAGCCGGTGGCGCTGGTGGGATGTGCCGCGGGTGACCTCGGCGCGGTCAAGGCGCTGGAACAATTGCGCAGCATCCTCTCCCACGTCGGCGC
>JABJCZ010000446.1 GCA_018668475.1 Alphaproteobacteria bacterium
GAACAAAACTTAGAACTATGGGAAAAAAGTAAAGATGTATTAAATTTAAAATCATATGTTCAGACTACAGTTCAGGCATACAACTTTCATAATTTGTCTGAATTAAAATCTATTTGTGATAAGTACGAATTGCCCCACAGTGCTTGGAAAATATTCGGACCAAAAGAATTAACACTTGACGCTTTGCCTCAAAACTATATAGATGCACACACCAATGAGTACAGTAAGCAGTTCATAAAAGATTATAAATACAATTCAGAGTTAAACACACAATTGATAGAAAAAACCAAACAACAAGATAGACTATTACAAACAAATATTGCTGATTTCATACCGGAATTAGCAGAATTTATTACAGAAACGGAGTAAAAAATGAAGATTGAAGATACAATGAACGGTTTCGATGTCATATGGGATTTGGGAAGAAGATGTACATATGAATGTACATATTGTCCTCCTCACCGAAATAACAAGACATCTCCTTTAGTCGGATTTAAAGACTTAAAAGAATCTATGGACTTCTTAGACAGATATGTGTCTATCTATGAAGAAAAGAGAGGAAAACCCTATAAGAAAAGAAAGTTATCATTCACTGGAGGTGAACCAACTATTCACACTGGATTCCTTAAATTTGCGAAATATATCAGAGAAACATATGGTGATAGATACACAATTGGTATAACCACAAATGGATTATTTACTAGAAGACAAGCAGAGAAGTATAAAGATTTTGCAGGAACTATATCATATCATGCAGAAGCAACTCCGGAAGAAAAGAAACTAGTAATTGAAAACATCAAGTTTATTAGACATTGGCAAGTTAATGTCATGTTTCATAAAGATTACTTTGATGAGTGTGTTGAGTTGTGTAAAGATTTAGAAAAAGAAGGAATTAAATATATTCCTAGAAGAATTGGAGATGATGGTAATGACCAATCTTCAATTCGTAAAGGATATACACATTTATATGATGTAGACCAAGAACAATATTTTGTTAATCATTGGCGCAAAAAAGATGTAGAGAGTAAACAAAAAGACATTGACCAAGAATACGTCAACACACTGAAGAAGTCTGAAGACACTGGACCAGAAAAAGATGCCATTGTAATAAAACCTAATCACAAGTCTTGGAGTCCCACAGCAAATGAAAAAGGTGAAGTAAGTCAACAAGATGTTGAAGAATCATTAGGTAAAAAAGAAGACAGAGACGAAATAATCAACGCTAAAAAAGTTGAAATAGAAGAAATAAAAAAACCAATACCCGACTTAGGAACTAAGAAAACTGAAAAAACAGAAGATAAAAAAGATGACGTAACTGTATATCCTTCACTGATGAAAGATAAAAAAGATTTAAAAGAGAGAAAGTCTAATGGCAGAATGTGTTGTGGCGGTAGAGACTTTTGTTTAAGTACTACTGAAGAGCCAGAAGGAAAACTAGCAACCTATGTAGATAACACAAACTTCTATGAATACAGTTGCTTGGTCAATCATTATTTTCTTTATATTAACCAAGAAACACGTGATATATATCATCACCAAACTTGTATGGTAAATCTGGACAATGACGTTGCGCCTATTGGCAACTTAGATAATAGTGGCGCAATCATAGAAAGATTAGAAGGATATAATAGAGAAAAGAAATGGCCAGTCATATCGTGTCCTAAGACATTCTGTGGATGTGGCATGTGTGTTGATAAGATGGACAAGTCTTACGATATTAAAGAACACAACTTCGGTATCACTAACATTGAACTTATACCTAATATAGTCAAGCCTATGGAAAAAACAAGAACAATAACAGTACGAAATAGAATGGAATCTATAGATGACAGATTGTATATAGAAAATATAAATGCAAGATAATGAAAGCACTTGAGATTGAATTAACATCGGCTTGTAATGCAAGATGTCCTATATGTATGAGAACACGTCTCATAGAGAGGGGCATACCTGTAAAAAAAGAGCATTACACAGTAGATAACATAAAACAATACTTCGACCCTATTGATATGAAAGGTATGAGAGTAAAGTTTTGTGGTGTTCTTGGTGACCCAATTGCGTGTCCAGAATTATATGAAATATCAGAATACTTCTTAAACAGAGAAGTTAAGCACATAGAAGTTTCTACGAATGCTGGATTAAAAACTACCAAGTGGTGGGAAAGATATGGAGAACTATCATCGAAGTCAGATAACAGATTAGAGATACACTTTGCAATTGATGGAGTCAACACTAATGATTATAGAGTTGGAGTAAACTTAGAAAAGGTATGGAATAATGTAGATACTTATTTAAACGCTGGAGGATTTGCATCTTGGCAATATATTATATTCAAATATAATGAACACGAATTAGAAGAAGCAAGAACAATAGCAAAAGATAAAGGAATGAAGTTTATAACTCGAACTGCTTGGAAGAACGATGTGTCTGAAATTGAACAAGCAGATATTAAACGCAAAGCGGAGAACAAAGATTATGCCTAGCGGTTACAAAGTAAGACAATATGGTATAGTGTGTAAACACTTAGATGCTGAAGAATTCTACTTTGGCGCAAATCATAAGGTATATCCTTGTTGCTATTTGTATGACGAAGAAATTGAAATTAACATGAAACGCAATGAAGTTTTGCCATCTACTCAAAGATACGGTGATGATTATAATGACTTGACAGTGCATACTTTTGAAGAGATACAAAACCACGAATATTTTAAAAAAACTTTAGCAGAATCATTTGACAAAGATAACGAGTTGCATTGTAGTCGTTGTTGGAGGTCTTGTGGTGATAAAGGTGAAAGGAGTACACAAAAGAATGTGGAAAGTTGAATGGATTGATATAGAGTTAACATCATTCTGTAATATTCACTGTGAAGGATGTTTCAGAGAGTTGTCAGAGTATGCAGATAAAGTTAATAATACAGAAAAACTTTCTCTGGCTACTATAAAACAGAGATTTAAAAAAGAAGATTTTCCTGATATTAAGATTATTAATTTCTGTGGAAGTGTTGATGAACCAACGTCTCATCCAGAGTTCTTTGATATAATTAATCACTTCTCATCTTGGAATGCACACATAAACATTGCAACGAATGGGTCGTTACGAACTGAAAAGTGGTGGACTAAATTAGCAGAGATACTAAAGCCAATTAGCCATAGAGTGACTTGGGGAGTAGACGGTACAGATAAAACTTCAGAAATATATAGACGAGGTTCTAAATTTGATAAAGTAGAAAAGAACTACAGAGCATTCAATAAATCAGGCGGACAATCTACTTGGCAGTTTATTGTATTCGAACACAATCAACACCAAGAGCAAGAAGTAAAAGTAAAAGCACTTGAAGAGGGCTTTAGAAATGTAAAATACATATACTCTCATAGAAAAGATGTACAGAATAAAAATATAACACACAAGAAAGTAGAGAGAGAAGAAACACTAACAGTTCAATGTAAGTATGAAGCACAGAATAGAATCTTTGTTAATCATAGAGGAAATGTAATTCCGTGCTGTCATCTCAATGCAGAGATGTTAGAGTATTCAGCAGGTAGAGAAAAAAATACAAAATTCACAGAAATATTGAACGAAAATCAAGGTGAAGAGGCAGTCAACTTAAAGAACCACGAGATAAAAGAAGTAATGAATGGTGAAGTTTGGAAATCTATTGCAGATTCTTGGTCAAATGAACCCATCTCAAAGTGCTGGAAAACTTGTAAGAAAAGACAACACGACACATTTGTTAAGGAATCATTATGAACAAGAGTAAACTTCCTTGTTTCTACAGTCTTCACGGCGTAAACTACAAGAATGGATATGTTACATCGTGTCCTACTCAAGTAAACCAGTTGCATCTATTAGACGGTAAAATACCATCAGAATTTGTTAACAACGAAGAGTTTAAGAAACACAGATTGCAGTTATGGAACGGTGAATGGCCATCTGGGTGTCATCAGTGCAAAGAAGAAGAACTCTTTGGTAATAAATCTATGAGAATGGATTGCACAGATTCATATGATGAATCATTCTTTAATCCAGAGACGGGCGAGATAGGATTTGAATCTATTCAGCATATTGAACTTAGATTTAATAACTCTTGTAATATGGCTTGCTTACATTGTGATACGGTGTTTTCTTCAGGATGGGAAACTGCATTAAAGAAGTATGAGCCTGATAAAGAAGTACATCACTTTAATTTACAACAATTAACAAAGCAGAGACATACAGCAAAAGTAGACAGCGAAAGTCAAAAACCTAGTTCTACTGCACTTCCTAGAATCGATATGAGAGTAGGAGAAGTAGATAGAGTCGCAGATGACTTGATTAATAACTTTCCTAACTTAGGTGAATTTAATGTATCTGGCGGAGAACCTCTTAAACAGAAACAATTCCTTCATCTATTAGATAGAATGAAAGACCATCCTAATGCCAGTAATATGCAGGCAATGTTCTATACAAACTTCAATGCAGATTTTGACCCCGTAGATTTAGCAGAAAAACTAGCACCGTTTGAAGACTCTTGTATTCATATCTCAGTGGACTCAGGAAAGACCTTATACCCATATTTTAGAGACGGTTCTTGGGATGTGCTGAAAGATAATATTAAAGCATTTAAAGAGAGTAAAAGTAATAGATTGAATACTAATCTTGTTAGTGGGATTTGCACAACATCTATATATCAGTTAATGGATTTATATAATGTATTTAAAGATATGCTTACCCTAGATATTGATTTGATAGAATGTTCTTTAGTTTATACTCCAGAATATATAAATCCAGGAATATTGATGGAACATTTTCCTGATGAAGTACGAAACGATATAAAAGAAACACGAGAAATGATTGAACAGTCAAACTCTGATTTAAAAGAAACAGCATTAATAGGATTAGCCCATATAGAACAGTATATGAATAATCATATTATAGATTTGTACAATGAAACAAAACTAGACGGATTAGAAGACAACACAAAAAGATTCATCAAGTATGTAGAAGAGAGTGATAAGTTGTTTGGTAAAGATTTTAATTCTACCTTTACAAAATATCAAATAAATAACAATAAGTTAATTA
>JABJCZ010000307.1 GCA_018668475.1 Alphaproteobacteria bacterium
ATGAATTTTTTCATGGAAGTGGCGAAGCTTCGGGCGGCACGTTCGCTCTGGGCGCGCCTGATGCGCGAATTTGAGCCGAAAGACCCACGCTCACTCATGATGCGAACCCATTGTCAGACATCAGGCGTCTCACTGACCGAACAGGACGCCTACAACAATGTCGTCCGCACAGCTTACGAGGCCATGGCAGGGGTACTCGGTGGCACTCAGTCACTGCATACGAACGCGCTGGATGAAGCTGTCGCCTTGCCCAGCGATTTCTCCGCCCGTATCGCCCGAAACACACAGCTTGTGCTGGCGGAAGAGACCGGCGTGACCAAGGTGATCGACCCGCTCGGAGGCTCCTATTATGTGGAATCGCTCACCGCTGCAATGGAGGCGGAGGCGTGGAAGCTGATCACCGAGGTCGATGAACTCGGGGGAATGACCGAGGCGGTGACAGCGGGAATGCCAAAGTTGCGGATAGAAGAAGCGGCTGCCCTAAAGCAGGCGCGGATTGACCGTGGCGAAGAGGTGATCGTTGGGGTCAACAAGTATCAATCCGACGAGCAGGACATGCCGGAGTTGCTGGATGTCGACAATTCAGCGGTGCGGGACTCGCAAATTGCGAGGATCACGCAGGTCAGGGCTGATCGCGATGACGCAGCGTGCCGCGCAGCGCTTGATGCGCTCACCGAGGGCGCCAAAGGCGACGGGAACCTGCTGGCGCTTTCTATTGATGCTATGCGCGCTCGCGCCACGGTGGGCGAAGTTTCGGATGCGCTTGAAACGGTCTTCACCCGCCACAGCGCCGTTACGCGGTCGGTCAGCGGTGTTTATGGTTCCGCCTATGAAGGCGATGAAGAGTTTCGCCAAATTCGGGAAGATGTCGAAGCATTTGCCAGTGAGGAGGGCCGTCGGCCGCGTATGCTTGTCGCGAAGCTCGGCCAGGATGGTCACGACCGGGGGGCGAAGATAATCTCCAGCGCCTTTGCCGACCTGGGGTTTGAAGTGGACATCGGGCCGCTGTTCCAGACCCCAGCTGAAGCCGCTCAGGACGCTATTGAGAACGACGTGCACGTGGTTGGTGTGTCAAGCCTTGTTGCTGGCCACAAGACTCTGGTACCGGAGCTGATCGAAGCACTGGCCGACGGCAGCGCGGGCAATATCCTGGTCGTGTGCGGCGGCGTTATTCCGCCGCGGGATTACGACATGTTGAAGGAGAGCGGCGTTGCTGCGGTCTTTGGTCCGGGAACAAATATTCCTGTGGCGGCGGCTGAGGTGATGGCGCTCATCCGTGCCCGGCGCGGGCGCAATCACTAGGCATTTTAAGCCTGCGCTTGTGCAGAGGCCCCTCAATCGCCACATTATGATTGGTGCGCCGCCACACGATTTGGTGCGCGTTTAACGTGAGACAGTAATAAGGGCCCCGATGGTCAACATTCCCCGTGAATCGCGCGCCGACAAGGATCGGTCAGGACGTTCCCATTTGGGCACATTGCGCACCTTGCTGCCCTATCTGTGGCCGGCAAATATCGAACTCCGCACGCGGGTCGTCATTGCGATCATCTTGCTGATCGGCGCCAAGCTGACCAACGTTTATGTGCCCATTCTTTATAAGCAAGCGGTGGACATCTTTGGGGAGAGCGGTGCTATTGCCATCGTTGTGCCGATCGGGTTGCTGGTTAGTTATGGCCTGCTCCGCGTGTTGACCATCGCGTTTGGCGAAATGCGAGATGCGATATTTGCGAAAGTCGCGGAGCGCGCAATTCGCACTATATCGCTGAACGTTTTCTCTCACCTCCATCGCCTCTCATTGCGGTTCCATCTCGACCGGCGGACAGGCGGGCTGTCGCGGGCGATTGAACGCGGCGTGAAGGGCATCGAGTTTCTGCTCACCTTCATGCTGTTCAACATTTTGCCGACGCTCGTCGAGGTCGTGTTGGTCTGCGCCATTTTGTGGGCGCTCTACGGTATTTCCTATGCGGCCGTTACCTTCGTGACCATCGCCACTTATATTGCCTTTACGCTGGGTATTACTGAGTGGCGTATCAAGTTTCGCCGGCAGATGAATCAGAAGGACAGCGAGGCCCATACCAAGGCCATCGACAGCCTTCTGAATTACGAAACGGTCAAATATTTCGGCAACGAGCAGCACGAGGCCGTGCGTTTTGATGACTCGCGCCGCCATTACGAGACGGCTGCAGTCAAAAGCAAGACCAGCCTCGCATTTCTGAATATCGGCCAGGGCG
>JABJCZ010000308.1 GCA_018668475.1 Alphaproteobacteria bacterium
CAACAAGATGTGGATTACCAACGGACCCGATGCTGAAGTGCTGGTGGTCTACGCCAAAACAGACCCGGAGGCCGGGAGCCGTGGCATATCCGCATTTCTGGTCGAAAAAGGGATGGCCGGGTTTTCGACAGCGCAGAAGCTCGACAAACTGGGTATGCGAGGCTCGAACACGTGCGAGCTGGTGTTCGAAGACTGCGAAGTGCCTGAGGAGAATGTGCTGGGCCCGCTGAACAAGGGTGCCGGCGTGTTGATGAGCGGGCTCGATTATGAGCGATCTGTGCTGGCGGCCGGGCCACTCGGTATCATGCAGGCTTGTATGGATGTGGTGGTGCCCTATGTGCACGAGCGCAAGCAGTTTGGCCAGGCTATCGGTGAGTTTCAGCTCATGCAGGGCAAGCTGGCAGATATGTACACCACCATGAATGCGACCCGGGCCTACGTGTACGCCGTTGCCCAGGCTTGTGACCGGGGCGAGACCGCGCGCAAGGATGCGGCCGGTGCCATCCTCTATGCCGCCGAAAAAGCGACGTGGATGGCGCTTGAAGCGATTCAGTGCCTGGGCGGCAATGGCTACATTAATGAATATCCGACAGGGCGGCTGCTGCGTGATGCCAAACTTTATGAAATTGGCGCCGGAACCAGCGAGATTCGTCGATGGTTGATTGGCCGAGAGATCTTTACCGAGTCGGCTTAAGTGTTGAAAATAAGATGAAATATGTAAATGTTGCGGCGCAACGGAAATAGTTCTGGATTTCGCGCCTGCAATATTTAGGGTAATGGAAAATGCGGCGCGAAAGCGGCTCGCGGTTCCCAAATTTTACTGTAAGGAATACGAATATGAGCCAGGATCCAGTTGTTATTGTTGGTATGGCACGCACACCAATGGGCGGCTTTCAGGGTGACTTGAAGGACGTACCGGCGCCGCAACTGGGCGCCGCCGCAATTAAGGCGGCACTGGAAAACGCAGGAATCACCGGCGACGAAGTCGATGAAGTCATAATGGGCAACATTCTGTCAGCAGGTCAGGGGCAGGCGCCTGCACGTCAGGCATCGATTGGTGCGGGTGTGCCGCAGTCGGTCGGCTGCACGACCATCAACAAGATGTGCGGCTCCGGCATGAAAGCGACGATGTTTGCGAATGATCTCATTTCAGCCGGCACAAATGACGTGATGGTTGCCGGTGGCATGGAAAACATGACCCGCGCGCCGTATCTGCTGGACCGCGCACGCGAGGGTTACCGGATGGGCCATGGTCAGATCAGCGACCACATGTTTCTTGATGGTCTTGAGGACGCCTACGACAAGGGTACTCTCATGGGCGTATTTGCGGAGGAGACGGCTCGCAAGTACCAGTTTACGCGTGAACAGCAGGACGAGTTCGCAATTACGTCGCTCAATCGGGCGAGAACCGCCATTGAGGACGGTTCATTTGATCGCGAAGTGACGCCAGTGACGGTCAAGGGTCGCAAAGGTGATACGGTCATCGAACGCGACGAGCAGCCGCTGAAGGCAAATTTCGACAAGATTCCAAAACTTCGCCCGGCGTTTGCCAAGGACGGGTCAGTTACGGCGGCCAATTCCAGTTCGATTTCCGATGGTGGCGCGGCGCTTGTGCTGATGCGTCGCTCGGAAGCAGAAAAACGTGGTCTGACGCCGATCGCTGTCATTCATGGCCATGCCACCCATGCGCATGAGCCGGCGTGGTTCACCACAGCTCCGGGGCCGGCAATGGAAGGCCTGCTTGAGAAGATTGGTTGGTCCACGGATGATGTTGACCTGTTCGAGATCAATGAGGCTTTTGCCGTCGTGACCATGGCGGCAATGCGGGACCTTGATATCCCGCATGACAAAGTGAACGTCCACGGCGGCGCGTGTGCCCTTGGGCATCCGGTCGGCGCTTCTGGCGCGCGGATTATTGTCACGCTGCTGGCCGCACTTGAGAAATACAATGTGGACAAGGGTATGGCCTCCCTGTGCATTGGTGGCGGCGAAGCGACGGCAATCGCGGTCGAGCGGCTTCACTAGAGCGACAAGTCGTCAGACAGGATTGCAGAAGTCATGATGTGCCCCGTTGCCAATAAGGCCCGGGGCACATTGTTTTTATCTGGATAAGGAGACGGCGAATGGCTGCCGATGGTCAGTTTTTCACGGAAGAGCAGCGAATGATCCGCGATGTGGCGCGGGACTTCGCGCAAGCGGAGCTTTTTCCCAATGCCGGTGCATGGGATGAGGCGGCTGCGTTTCCGGACGAAATATATACGCAGATGGGTGCGCTTGGCCTGATGGGCATGTTGGTGCCTGAGGAGTGGGGTGGCTCCGGCACGGATCACGTGGCCTACGCGTTGGCGATGGAGGAGATCGCGGCCGGTGATCTTGGGGCCTCAACGGCCATGAGCGTGAACAACAGCCTCGTCTGCGCGGGCGTATTGGCGTTTGGCAGCGACGAGCAGAAGAAAAAATACCTGACGCCGATGGCCAAGGGCGAGAAACTCGGCTGTTTCTGCCTGACAGAACCGCAGGCTGGCTCCGATGCGTCGTCGTTGCGCACGCGCGCAGTGCTTGAGGGGAACCAATGGGTGTTGAACGGCACCAAGCAGTTTATTACCAGTGGGGCAAAGGCCGACTATGCGCTGGTATTTGCTGTGACCGACCCCGATGCGGGCAAAAAAGGATTGAGCTGCTTTATCGTGCCAACAGACACGCCGGGGTATCAGGTTGCGCGTCTGGAAAAGAAAATGGGCCAGCGCGCCCATGACACGGCGCAACTGGTGTTCGAGGACATGCGCCTGACCCCCGACCTGATGCTGGGCGAGCCCGGGCAAGGGTATAAAATCGCTCTGGCCAACCTTGAAGGCGGTCGGATCGGTGTGGCTTCCCAGGCGCTGGGGGCTGCGAGTGCCGCTTACAATGTGGCCCTGGCCTATGCCAAGGAGCGCGAAACATTTGGCCGTCCCATCGTGCAGCATCAGGCGGTCGGCTTTCGGCTAGCCGATATGGCGACAGAAATTGAAGCGGCCCGTTTGTTGATCCATCACGCCGCGCGCATGCGCGATGCGGGCCTGCCGTGCATTAAAGAGGCCTCAATGGCCAAGCTGTTTGCATCGGAAATGGCGGAGCGAACCTGCTCAGCGGCAATTCAGACCCTTGGCGGCTATGGGTATCTGAGCGAATTTCCGGTGGAGCGAATTTACCGCGACATGCGGGTCTGCACGATCTACGAAGGCACAAGCGACGTACAGCGGATTGTTATCTCGCGGGCGCTGGCGGCGGAGTAAGATCAACATCGGTTCAGCGGGGAGGGAGCACACAACATGGCGTCACCGGTAGATTTCTATTTCGATTTCTCCAGCCCATACGGGTATCTCGGCGCGGAACTCATCGAAGGTGTCGCCGAGCGCCAGAATCGGGAAATTATCTGGCGGCCTTATCTTATGGGGGTCCTGTTCAAGAAGCTTGGCACACAGCCCCTGGTATTTGATCCAACGAAGGGTGCCTACGCGCGCCGCGATATCGTCCGCACAGCGGCTTATCTGGATATCCCTTACATCACGCCGGACCCGTTTCCGGTGGCAAGCATTGCCGCTTGCCGGGCATTTTATTGGCTGACCGACAAGGACCCTGCGCTCGCCAAGTCTTTCGCAATTACCCTGATGCGGGGCTTTTATCGTGAAAACCGCAATTTATCGAAGCCGGAAGTTGTTGTGGCCGCCGCAGTGGACGTCGGTATTGACCAGGCGGAGATAACGGCTGCGCTGAAGGAAGCCGCCGTAAAAGAGCGCCTGAGAGACGAGGTCAATGCAGTCCTCGACAGGGGCGTGTTCGGTTCACCCTACTTTATTGTCGATGACGAAACGTTCTGGGGTACGGACCGTGTTGAGCAGTTGGAAAAGTGGCTCGCCACCGGCGGTTGGTAAGGCCGTATATCAGCGCCAATGATGTTCAATTAAAAAATTGAATATTCCGTGTAGACAATTGTTAATAAATAAAAAAATACCTTAATTATTGGGCATCACAGCGCGATAGTGCGTTTCGATACAGGGCGGGGTCAACGTTCCCGCCAGATAAAATGATTCCTACTCGTTTACCCGCCATTAAGCTCCGCTCGCTCATCAGTGCTGCAAGGGGAGCAGCGCCAGCGCCTTCGGCGATGTTATGCGTATCCGTAAAATACGCCGCCATGGCATCAAGCACGGCTTCGTCCGATACGGTGATGACGCGCGCGGCCCCGGCCATAATGTAGTTCAGGGCCTCTGGCACGGGCACTCGACAGGCCATGCCGTCGGCGATGGTGTTGGCGCTATTGGTGCTGACAGGCTCGCCCTGAGCGAATGACAGGGCGTATGCCGCGGCGTTTTCGCTGACAACGCCAATGACGTCGGTCTTCATGCCAAGCGCATCACGCGCCGCCATTACGCCACAAATGCCGGAGCCCAGCCCGATGGGCACATAAACGGCATCAAGTTCGCCAGCAGCCTGAAACAGTTCCATTGCGTAAGTAGCCACACCGCGCACGAGGTTCAGGTCAAACGACGGCACCAAATACAGGTCACGCTGCCGGGCCTCCGCGATGGTCCATTCAAGCGCCTCCTGGAAATCATCGCCGTGTTCGATCAGCTCGGCGCCAAATGTGCGCATGGCGGCGTTTTTGCCCTGACTGTTGCCATGTGGAACAACGATCGTCGCCTTCAGGCCTTGGCGGGCCGCGGCAAAGGCGATGCTTTGGCCGTGGTTGCCCCGGGTCGCCGCGATAATGCCGGATACGTTGGGTTGTTCACGTTTCAGGGCTTCGGTAAAGGTCAGACCACCGCGGACTTTGAACGCGCCAATTGGCGTATGGTTTTCGTGTTTGACCCAGGTTTCAGTGCCGGTTCGGGCCGACAAAAGCGGCCAGACCCGCTGTGGCGTTGGCGGCATGACGGCGTGGACCGTGGTGGCCGCTGTCTCCAGTTCAGCGAGTGTGGGTAACGCCATGAAATTCATCCTCCAAGGGAAAATTTGCCCGCATAATAACGGCATATCGGCGCAACAGGCAGTATCCTTGTGCGCTGCCGGGCGATAAGGTTTGGGTTCGTGAACAACGGATTTATTGATGCAGATACTACCGACAAAAGTTGACCCGCAGTCTGAGGAATATCGCTCCAACGCCGAGGCCATGCAGGCATTGGTTCAGGATCTGGAGGCGGAACTGGCTCACGCGCGCCAGGGCGGGCCGGAGCGGTCACGAGAGCGACACATCGCGCGAGGCAAACTGCTGCCACGCGAGCGGGTGAATGCGCTGATTGATGACGGCACCGAGTTTATGGAGCTGTCGCCGCTGGCCGCTCATGGGCTTTACGATGGCGACGTGCCGTCTGCCGGCCTGATTACCGGGGTTGGACGGGTTTCTGGTCGTGATTGTGTGATCATAGCCAACGACGCAACCGTAAAAGGCGGGACCTATTATCCGCTGACGGTGAAGAAACACCTGCGGGCGCAGGAAGTAGCAGCTGAAAACCGGTTGCCCTGCATCTATCTGGTCGATTCCGGTGGCGCCAATTTGCCGCATCAGGATGAGGTTTTTCCGGATCGTGACCATTTCGGTCGCATTTTTTACAATCAGGCGCGCATGTCGGCGGAAGGTATTCCGCAGATTGCCGTGGTTATGGGCTCGTGTACGGCAGGTGGCGCGTATGTGCCAGCCATGTCCGATGAGACAATTATCGTGAAGGAACAAGGCACTATTTTTCTCGGCGGGCCGCCGCTGGTAAAGGCCGCGACCGGTGAGATCGTGACGACCGAAGAACTTGGTGGTGCTGACATGCACACCCGGGTATCAGGTGTCGCGGATCACCTGGCCGACAACGATACCGACGCGCTCGAACGCGCCCGCGCGGCTGTCGCCCGCCTGGGCGCGGCACCCGCCGTCCCGTGGGATAGGGCAGAGCCGGTCCCGCCCGCGCTTGATCCTGCGGACATCTATGGCGCGGTGCCGACGTCATTGCGCAAGATGTTCAATGCGCGGGAGGTCATTGCTCGCATCGTTGACGGTAGCGAGTTTGATGAGTTCAAGGCGCGATTTGGGAAAACGCTGATTTGTGGGTTTGCGCGAATTGACGGCCATCTTGTGGGTATTCTTGCGAACAATGGCATCTTGTTTTCTGAATCCGCACTCAAGGGTACGCACTTTATCGAGCTCTGCTGTCAGCGAGGGATTCCGCTGGTGTTTCTGCAGAACATTGTCGGGTTTATGGTTGGCAAACGGTATGAGGAAGGCGGTATCGCCAAGGATGGGGCCAAGCTGGTCATGGCAGTTGCTTGCGCCAATGTGCCCAAGTTCACCGTCGTGATTGGCGGCAGTTTCGGAGCTGGCAACTACGGCATGTGTGGCCGCGCCTACCAACCCCGGTTCCTCTGGATGTGGCCCAACGCGCGGATATCGGTCATGGGTGGCGAGCAGGCAGCGGGTGTATTGGCCCGCGTCAAGCGCGACCGAATGGAGGCCGAGGGCATCGACTGGCCGGCCGCTGATGAAGAGTCATTCAAGGCGCCCATCCGCGAGCAGTATGAGACCCAGGGACACCCCTATTATTCAACCGCACGTTTGTGGGATGATGGGGTGATTGATCCTCTGCAAACGCGAGGCCTGCTGGCGCGGGGGCTCGCAGCCGCCTCGGGCGCAGACGTACTGCCAACCCGCTTCGGCGTTTTCAGGATGTAGCTCATGAATGATGGAACAGTAATGGTTCGGGTCGATGGCAATGGTATTGCCAGCATCACACTGAACCGGCCGGAAGTGCACAACGCATTTGATGACAATGTCATTGCGCGTCTCACGCGAGAATTGCGGTCGTTGTCCGAAGATGACGACGTGCGGGTCGTCGTTCTTGGCGCGCGGGGGAAGAGTTTCTGCGCCGGCGCCGACGTCAACTGGATGACGCGAATGGCAGAGTTTTCGGAAGCCGAGAACCTTGCTGATGCGTCTTCCCTGGCGGAACTCCTTTACACGCTCGATAGCCTGGCGAAGCCAACCATCGCGCTGGTTCAAGGTGCGGCAATGGGTGGCGGTGTCGGATTGATTTGTGCCTGCGATATTGCCATTGCGACGCAGAGTGCCTTCTTCGCAATTTCCGAAGTGCGCCTCGGGCTGATCCCGTCAGTCATCAGTCCGTTTGTCATCAATGCGATCGGAGAGAGCCGCTCGCGCCGGTATTTTCTGACGGGTGAGCGGATCAATGCTCAAGAAGCCCAGCGCATCGGGCTGGTGCATGATGTTGTGCCAGATGAGGCCCTCGCGGTGCGGGGCGAGACCTTCATCAATATGTTGCTTGAGGGCGGGCCGAAGGCGCAGACCGAGTCAAAAGCATTGATCAGTGCCGTGCACGGCAAGCCGATCGATCAAGCTATGGCGGTCGATTTGGCCAAGCGCATTGCCCGGGTACGTGTGTCGGAATAAGGCCAGGAGGGCATGGCAGCGTTCAAGGAAAAACGCAAACCAAACTGGCCAGAATGAGAGTCCGTTAGCTTCCGATGGCGCTGCATCTTCTCAAGATTGCCGTGGGTATCGAGCATGTCGAACACCTGCAGCAGGTTCAGGCAGCTCGGCTTGAGCGCCACGGTCGCATTATCCATGTCACCCGGTTTGGGCCACGCCGCGCCGATGAAGTGACGGATGGTGGCTCACTTTACTGGATCGTCAAGCGGCAGATCAGAGTGCGTCAGCGGATCCTCGCAATTGAGTCTGTTCAGGTCGGTGATGCCGGCAAGGCGGGTGACGTCACGGTCAAGAAAACTGCTTTGGTGCTGGACCCTGAACTGGTGCGCACTGTGCCTGTGCCGCGCAGGCCACATCAGGGGTGGCGCTATTTCGAGGACAACGATGCGCCGGCGGACCTGGCGGGTAGCGGAGCCGGGGAAGAGGCCTTTCCGCCAGAGCTATCGGCCGAATTGAGATTGCTCGGGTTGCTGTGAGCGAAAATTGATGTTCGCAATAATCGCGAGGGTGGTGGTAAAATATCGGAAATCAATAACTTTGGGGGCAAGGACTATGGCTGACAAATGGATTATCCGCGGCGACTACTTCGAGACCTGCAACTGCGACTATTTGTGCCCCTGTATCTATACGAACATGACGGCCGAGCCGACCTATCACACCTGCAAAGCGGCAATCGCCCTGCGTATCAATGAAGGAAATTTCGGCGGTACGTCACTGGACGGCGTGGCGTTTGTCGTGATGGCCATGGTTGACGGGCCCATGGCCGACGGAAACTGGACCGTGGGTCTGATCATCGACGAGGGCGCCAGTGATGAACAGGTCGCCGCCATTGGCGCGATCTGTTCGGGCGACGCAGGCGGGCCGATGGAAGTGGCGTCGGCGCTGGTTGGTAATTTTGCAGGCATCGAACGCGCGGCTATCCAAATCGACGAACGCAAAATGGGGTTCACCCTGAAGGCGGGAAGTTTCCTCGACAACGGTGCTGACGCGGTGGTGGCGGCCTTTGACCCCGACCAGCCGCTTTACATCGACAACACGGCGCACCCGGCTTCCAAACGTTTGGCGTTGGCGCGTGCGACCCATACCAAAATGAACGTCTTCGGGATTGAAATGGACAATCCTGACGGCGGTAACAACGGCCACTATGCGCCGTTTGTATGGCAGGGCGAGGCCGCCGCCTGATCAGGTTTTTCAGGCCGTTTTGCGAGTTGCCATTTGATGCCGTCTGCCACGACTACCCTTAAGGACACGATCCGCCGTGATCGGTGGTTCATACTCGTCGGTATCGTTCTGTCGGTGGCGCTCGCGTGGGCGTACCTTATCGATATGGCGCTCGGTATGTCGGGCACCACCATGATGATGGCGGCGGCTACTCCGTGGGCCGTCGGCACGGTTGTGTCCATGATCATCATGTGGGCGGTCATGATGGTTGGCATGATGCTGCCCAGCGCTTCGCCCATGATTCTGATTTACGCGAAAGTCGTGCGTCGCAAGCGCGAGCTTGGCCGGGTGACCGCGCCGACGTCAATATTTGTGCTGGGGTACGTGGTTGTCTGGACGGTTTTCAGCATCGCTGCCGGATTGGTGCAATCCGCCCTGCAGGATGTTGCGTTGTTGTCTCCCATGCTCGTCTCGACCAGTGGGTACCTGGGAGGAGGGCTTTTTGTCCTCGCCGGACTGTATCAGCTGACGCCTTTGAAAAATGCCTGTTTGCGACATTGTCGCTCGCCGATGGATTTCGTGCTCAATCATTGGCGGGAGGGGCGGCGCGGTGCGTTCTTCATGGGACTTGAGCATGGCGCCTGGTGCGCCGGATGCTGCTGGGCGGTCATGGTGCTGCTGTTTGTGCTGGGGGTTATGAATCTTGCCTGGGTTGCGGCGTTGACGGTTCTGGTGTTGGTCGAGAAAGTTATCCCCGGAGGTGAATGGGTGGCACGCGGTGGCGGCATCGCCATGCTGGGAATCGGCATCTATTTGCTGGTGGTTACCTGACCGACCGTCAACACCTGCACTTGGCCCGTCCCCATGTGTTGATTGATCAGGGGTATAATCGGGCTGGATTTGAGCGGAGAGAGGACGATACCCATGCCACCCATCGCACCACGTCCGTTGATTATCGATTGTGACCCCGGTCAGGATGATGCCGTTGCCTTGCTTCTGGCGATGGCCTCGCCGGAAGAGTTCAATCTGTTGGGGGTGACAGCGGTGGCTGGAAACGTGCCACTGAATCTGACCGAGGCAAATGCCCGCCGTATCGGTGAACTTGCGGGGCGCCTCGATGTGCCGGTCTATGCAGGTTGCCCGCGACCAATGGTGAACGAGCCGGTAACGGCAGAGTTTATTCACGGTGAGACCGGAATAAACGGGGCTGATCTGCCGGCGCCAATTCGGGCCATAGAGCCACGTCATGCTGTGGAGTGGCTGATCGCGACTTTACGGCAAGCCGATGAACCGATCACGTTGGCGACGCTTGGTCCGGTCACCAATATCGGCACCGCGCTCGTCATGGCACCTGATATTGCTGACAACATTCGCGAGATTGTATCAATGGGCGGTGCCAGCGATCTCGGCAACGTAACGGCGGCGGCGGAATTCAATTACTACGTTGATCCCCATGCTGCCCATGTGATGTTCTCCGCCGGCATTAAGCTGACCATGATCGGGCTGAACCTGACCCATCAGGCTTTGGCGACGCCACAACGGATCAACACGATCCGCGACGTCGATACACCGGCGGCACGCTCGGTTGTTGGCATGCTTGAGTTTTATTCAGCCCAGAATATTTCAAATTACGAGCATGTTGGGGCGCCGTTGCACGACCCCTGCGTTATTGCCTATCTGATGCGGCCAGAGATGTTTGAGGTGCAGGACATGCGCGTCGATATCGAAATTTCGAGCCCATTGACCATGGGCCGAAGCGTCTGCGACATCCATGGGAGGAGCGGCCTGAGCCCGAATGCAACCGTTGTGACAAAGATCGATTCGGATCAGTTTTTCGATCTGATCGCAGCTCGTCTGGCTCGGTTACCAATGAAAATGGACTAAACGGAAATTGGATGTTAACTATTTTTCAGACTATGGAAATTGGATGTTAACTATTTTCGGACCATTGTTCTGATTGCTGTGCCCGCCCTGCGACGTAATTGTTGCGCGGCGGGTGGAATCTGTGGCACGACACTGACGTGTTGGTGGAATTGGCGATCGCCTGGGAGGGCGATTGTTGACTGATGAAGGCGCTTTTCGAGATGAGTGATTCCGTATTCGAAGTCATGACGCTGAAGGACGGGCGCTGGTTGATCGAGCAGCGTCACAAGGAAAGGGAGGCAGCCATTGCGGACGCCAATGGCCTCTGCGCGACCCGGGCATACAAAGGCGTCAAGGTTGTGCGAGAGATGTTTGACCAGAAGGCCAACCTCTTTAAGGAATCAACTGTTTACGAACTGCCGTCAGCCAACAACACCGCACCCAAGGCGCTGGCTCCTGACCCCCGCCCCCGGGCGGCTCGTGCGAAGCCGGCCGCGAAAAAGGGCGGAAAACGCGGCCTGTTCGATTTTCTGAAAAACTAATTCGGCGCCATTTTGCAATTGGCCGGTTGACCGGCTGGTGCGTGGCTCGCCAAGATGCGAGGTGGATAGACCCGCATGAGCAAATCCGAAAACAAACCACTTGCATCGGGCCGTGGCCCCAATTCCGCCGTGGATGCGTTCTTGCGGCAAGTCGCCGTAACGCCGGCTCCCGGCAAATCGGGCGGTCGCGGGCGGTTAATTTTCTCCATGGACGCGACCGCAAGCCGCGAGCCGACCTGGGATCAAGCGTGTCAGCTGCAGGGTGAGATGTTTGATGCTGCGGACCAAACTGGCGGGATAGCGGTGCAACTTGCCTATTACCGGGGCTTTCGCGAGTTTCACGTATCGCCGTGGGTGCGCAACTCTCAGGCTTTGGTCGGTGAAATGACCAACGTCGTATGTCGCGGAGGGCACACGCAAATAGGCAAGATATTGCGGCACACGCTGACGGAGGCGCGTGCTGACCCCGTTGCGGCGCTGGTATTTGTCGGTGACAGCGTCGAAGAAAATCCGGACCAGCTCTGTGAGTTGGCTGGGGAGTTGGGATTATTAGGCGTCAGGGCTTTTATGTTCCTGGAAGGCGCCGATCCGGCGGCTACGGCAACATTCAAGGAGATTGCTCGCCTGACCGGCGGTGCCAGCGTGCCTTTTGATACCTCCAGTGCTGACCAGTTGCGGGCTTTGTTGGGGGCGGTAGCGGCCTATGCTGCCGGTGGCCGCGCCGCGCTGGAACAATATGGTCGCGGCAAGCCCGACGTCGTGATGCGCCTGACACATCAACTGAAATAGATTCTTTTTTGTATGGATGCCGCTGGTTGGGTTGAACTATGCGGATGAAGGGCAATATCTGACAAATGATTCAATATCTTCTGCTTGGCGTGCTGCTGCTAACCGCCGTCATATTCCTTAGCCGGTGGTTTGCGTCTGCACAATCGTCAACGTTTGCCCGGATGGTCAAATGGGTCTTCGTGCTGGTGTGTGCTGCCCTGACGGTCTATCTCGCGGTTACCGGTCGCGCCCTGTTTGCCATTTTGCCGTTGGCGCTCTCGTTATTGCCGGCCCTGCTGTCGTCAAGAAATCGTCCGGGTGCTGGGCCCAGCGCGGGAGGGGGCAACGTATCGAGTATCGATACGCCGTATCTGCATATGTCGCTTGATCACGATTCCGGCGCGATGAACGGTTCAGTTATTCAGGGAGCCTACGCGGGTCGCGAATTGGCGGGCATGTCGCAGGACGAAGTAATGGACCTTTATGCGACTTGCCTCTCGGATGACTCCGAAAGTGCTCGAATACTGGAGACGTACCTTGATCGGGCCTATGGGCCGGGGTGGCGGCAGGACTACGGGCACTCAGGAGACTCCGATGGTACTGCTGCGGACGGTGAGGCACGCAACTCCGGTTCTCAGCGATACGCTATGGGCCGCGATCAAGCCTATGAAGTTCTTGGCCTCGAGCCTGGGGCGAGCGACGAAGAGATTCGTCAGGCTCATCGCGATTTGCTCAAGAAACTGCATCCGGATCACGGTGGTTCCGAGTATCTGTCTGCCCAGATCAACCAAGCAAAAGACGTGTTGATGCAGCGTTGATGGCTGGAGCCTTGAAGCCAGGGTTGCCGGCCCCTGCGGGACATGGCAAACAGATGCCAGTCCACGTTCGGCGAACGTTGGAAGCCTTCGCAATTGCTGACTGGAATGTTTGATCATGATGCGCCCTGTAAAAAAGGCCGTGTTTCCGGTGGGGGGCATGGGAACCCGGTTTTTGCCGGCGACCAAAGCGCTTCCCAAAGAAATGCTGCCCATCGTCGATAAACCCTTGATCCAGTATGCGGTCGAAGAGGCGCGCGATGCGGGCATTGAAGAGTTCATTTTTGTGACAGGCCGGGGTAAATCGGCCATTGAAGACCACTTCGACTTTTCTCATGAACTCAATGCATTGTTGGTCGAGAATCATAAGTTAGATGAGCTCGAATCGATCGCTGCGTTGCTGCCGCCTGCCGGCGCTATTTCTTATACCCGGCAACAGGAGCCCCTGGGTCTCGGTCACGCGGTCTGGTGCGCACGGCATCTGGTGGCGGATGAGCCCTTTGCGGTCATGCTTCCCGACGAACTGTTTCTCTCCGATACGCCATGTCTCAAGCAGTTGATGGACGTATACGACGACAAGGGTGGCTGTGTGTTTGGGCTGGGCGAAGTCAGCCCGGAGCAGACAACGCGATACGGCATTGTTGATCCGGCCGAAGACGATGGCCGCCTTGTGCGGATCAAGGGCATGGTGGAGAAGCCGAAGCCAGCGGACGCACCATCCAATCTCTCGATCATTGGCCGGTACATATTGCAGCCGGGCGTGTTCAATTATCTCGGGAGGCAGAAGCGTACGGTTGGTGGCGAAATCCAGCTGACGGATTCGATGGCGGAACTGCTGGGTCAGGAGCCGTTCCATGGTATCAGATATGAAGGTCGCCGCTTCGACTGCGGCAGCAAGGGTGGTTTTCTCAAGGCCAACATTGCATCTGGTCTTGAGCGCGCCGAGCTGCGTGATGAGTTGCGGGAATTCCTGAAGGATCCTGACAGGGCGAGCTGACCCGGAGACATTGGGCAAACGTATTTCGCCTTTTGTGAGACGAAATAATACAGGGCGAGGAGACGGAACATGCAAGTGGCAATGATCGGAACGGGCTATGTGGGCCTTGTTTCGGCGGCCTGCTTTTCGGAATTCGGGTTTGACGTAACCTGTGTCGACAAAATGGCCGAAAAGATCGACGGCCTAAAAAAAGGCAAAGTGCCCATTTTTGAGCCTGGTCTCGAAGACCTTGTGCGCAATAATTTTGCTGCTGGACGCCTGCACTTTACCTCGCAGATTGATGACGCCGTGCCCGATGCCGATGTGGTGATGCTGGCTGTCGGCACGCCGAGCCGGCGCGGTGATGGGCATGCTGATCTATCGTATGTGTGGGCTGCAGCAGAAGAGGTCGCGCGCGCGATCAACGGCTATACGGTCATCGTGACCAAGAGCACGGTGCCGGTGGGCACAGGGCGGAAGATTGAGGAGATCATTCGCAAGGTCCGCCCCGATGCGGAATTCGACGTTGTGTCCAACCCCGAATTTCTGCGCGAAGGCTCGGCCATTGGCGATTTCATGCGGCCCGACCGCGTTGTTGTGGGGCTCGACTCCGAGCCGGCCCGTGAGGTTATGACAGCGCTTTATCGCCCGCTGTTCCTGAAGGAGACGCCGATAATTTTTACCAGCCTTGAATCGGCTGAGTTGATCAAATATGCCGCCAATACTTTTTTGGCCACGAAGATCACATTCATCAACGAAATCGCCGACATTTGCGAACAGATTGGCGCTGATGTGCAGGATGTTGCCAAGGCCATTGGCCTCGATGGGCGTATTGGCGGAAAATTTCTTCATGCCGGCCCGGGCTTCGGCGGATCATGCTTTCCGAAAGATACCCGCG
>JABJCZ010000309.1 GCA_018668475.1 Alphaproteobacteria bacterium
CCCCATGATCAGAATTGACCGGCCACGAAACCTGCCCAGCCCCCCCACAATGGCGCAATCCTCGGCAAACCCTCGATCACCCGCGAGCGGCGTAAACTCCTCAACCAGCCGGGCGACATAATCGGCAAAATGCGGTCGCTGCGCGTGCCGGGCGACCTGGGCTTTCTGCCAAGGCCCCAGTCGACTGTAGGTCTGGCGCAACATCCGGTCGACCCGGCCCTGCAGCTTGGAGACCTCGTCGAGAATATTGATCCCGTTCTCGTCGCTCAGATGCCGCAACTCGTGGATCTTGCCTTCGATTTCGGCGATCGGCTTCTCAAAGTCGAGAAAACTTCTCATCACGTTGTCGTCTCTCCGGCTCTCGCCATTGTCGTCATCAACCGACTTGTCGCTCATTGGCCGGTCCCCGATCGATTGCCGCGCCCTGCCTGTGCCAAAGGGTGATGTTCTCGTACGACGCTGGCAAGGCGCTCGTCAAGCACATGCGTATAAATCTGTGTGGTCGCAATATCCGCGTGGCCCAGCATTTTTTGTACCGACCGTAAATCCGCTCCGTTTGCCAACAGATGACTGGCAAATGCATGTCGCAGAACATGGGGTGAGACCTTTGCCGGAGCAAGCCCGGATTCGATCGCCAACTCCTTGAGCAGTTGGGAGAACCGGTGTCGGGTCAGGTGTCCCTCCCGACTACGCGACGGAAACATCCACGGTGACGGGCCGGAACGCAAATGCCGCGCGCGACAACCAAGGTAATCCTGAAGCGCCACTGCGGCCGGATCGCCCACCGGTACCATTCGCTCCTTACCCCCTTTGCCGCGCACGATGAGAGAGCGCTGATCTGGCCGATGCGCCGCCAGTGGCAAACCAACCAGCTCCGACACCCGCAGTCCCGACGCATACAGCGTCTCAACAAGAGCGTTTAATCGCAGAGCGTCAGCCGCTGCCTGGCTGCCGGATTTTACTTTGTCACAACGGCTGCGCGCTGCCGCAAGGAGGAGCGACACCTCATCCTCACTCAGAATTTTCGGCAGTGCCGGGTGAGTCTTGGGTCCGTCCACCAATACAGTGGGGTCGTCCTCCCGAAAGCCTTCACCCACCAGAAACCGACAATACTGGCGAATACACGAAAGACGACGGGCGACGGTGCGCGCGGCTAGATGCCGAGTTGCCAACGAGGCTAGATAATCAGCAATGTCACTTGCACCGAACCGCTCTGCGCGACAGCCCGCCTGCTCAAGAAAGTCGAAAAAAATTACCAGGTCGCGGCGATAAGCACTGATCGTATTCGGAGCCGCACCACGCTCAGCCACAAGCATCTCGAGGAAGTTGTCGAGGTAGCGGTCAGTCCGGGTCAGCGATTCGGCCATGGCTCCGTATTCCGTCCGGGTGGTCAAAATCCCTCGGCAAGTGCCGTTTCAAGCGCCAGGGCGCGGGCTTCATCAACCAGACCGACCTGCGCAAAAGCCTGTATGACCCGGGCAACCGTCGTTACACCGGCGGCGCCTGGTCCATCACCACCCAATGCAACGAGGCCCAGCAACGCAACTTCTCCCACTCGTTCGTTTGCAACCGCCCGGCCCAGCAGGTTATCGACTGCCGGGGATGGCACCATGGCTTGGGTCGCCGACGGGCCCCCCAACATCGCATACCAGTAGCGGCCGGGAATATCGTGGCCAAGCGCAGCCAGCAATGACAGCAGGTTTCCGGCCCGTCGATGTGCGTCCGCAGATCCTAATGCGCCCCGCGCCTCCGACCATGAGTCAAGCATGGATTCATCCAGTGGGCCCCCTGAATCAGCGACTTGAACCAGCGGCCATAATTCAATCGTCGCTCTGGCTGCGTCTGGGCTGGCGGCGATCTGGCGCATGGCCAGCGCGTGCCACGCCATGGCGCCCTCAATGTCGCCCGCCGCCATCAAGCCACGGGTAGCCGCAACGGCAAACCAAGCGAACAAAGGCTCCGGCTCAATGGCCTGGATTTCCGGCAGCAACGTGCGCGCCATAATTCCCAAACTGCCCAGCCTGCCGGCGAGTTCCAGCGCAGCAGCAATGGCCTCACCGCGAGCAACCGGGACGCGCTCACGTGCGACGACCTGATACAACAGAGCGCGCGCCAGGGGCGGGTCCAGCGAATCCGCGGCTGCAAGCGGGTCTGCCAAAGCTTCCTCAGAAAACTCCACGTCAGCATAAAGCGCGGCCACGCTCTCTGCCGGCAACGCACCAAGCGCTTCCGCCCGCTCAGCGGCGCGAAGCCGAGTGACTGCATCCGTATCGGCGCTGACGGCAATAATCCGTAGCACTGCCGGGTTTGCCGTTTCAACAATTGCCGCCGGTGCTCTTATGCCGGCCGCGCGTAACATAGCCATTTGAAACGGGCCGGAGCCGCTGATGCTTTGTAGCTCAGGCGCTTCGCCACCCGCCATCGTATGGATGGCTGCCACAAAACCCGTACCCGGAGGATTGGCGGTTTCACTCATCAGATCAACGCCAACGAGCGCCGCCTCAATGTCACCTTCCAGTGCCTGGCAAAAAATTACGACCTTGCGCCAGTACAGATCGGCGCTCTGGCTGATCTGTTCGCGGGCCAGCACGCAGGCGCCGGGAAAATTCAGGTTGCGAAACATCTGGGCGGCCTTCAGGCGGGCCGCCAGCGGTGCATCATCAAAGCCGGATGGCGCCTGTAGCAGAACTGCCGCAAGCTCGTATTCGCCCATGTCGGCCAGCGTCTGAACCCGAAGCCGCAATAGCTCACCGGGCTTGCCTTCTCCAGCAGGTGGCGCGCCGGCGGTCAGCAGGAGCC
>JABJCZ010000310.1 GCA_018668475.1 Alphaproteobacteria bacterium
AGGCCCGGATACAGCACGCGGACGAGGCCGCTCATGGTGCTCAGTGCTTCGGCGACCCGGGTTGCGTTATCGCACATTTTGTCGACTCTCAGCTCCAGCGTCTCCAACCCCTTGAGCATCACCCAGGCGTTGAACGGGCTCATGGACGGCCCGGTATTGCGATAAAACGGCACGAGTTCGTCCTTCACCCACTCGGCGCTCCCCAGAATGGCGCCGCCAAGGCAGCGCCCCTGGCCGTCGATATGTTTGGTTGTGGAATAGACAACGATGTCCGCCCCAAGTTTCATTGGCTGTTGCAGGACCGGCGTTGAAAACACGTTATCAATGATCACCCGGGCGCCGACTGAATGGCCGATTTCCGCGACGGCGGCGATATCAACTATTTCAAGTGTCGGGTTGGATGGCGATTCCAGAAAAACGCAGCGCGTATTGGGGCGCATTGCCGCTTGCCACTGGTCCAGGTCGCGGCCATCCACCAATGTGGTTTCCACGCCAAAGCGCGGCAGCAGATCTGTCATGATGTAGTTGATGGAGCCGAATATCGCGCGGCCCGAGACGACGTGATCGCCGGCCTTCAGTTGACACATCAGCGCGGCAAACACTGCTGCCATGCCGGTGGCCGTTGCGCGGCAGTCTTCGGCCTCCTCAATGGCAGCAAGGCGCTCTTCAAAAATGCGCACCGTCGGGTTGCCGAAGCGGGAATAGATATAGCCGTCGTCTTCGCCCTTGAAGCGAGCCGCCGCCGTGGCTGCGTCTTTGTAGACATAGCCCGAGGTCAAAAACATGGCTTCGTTGGTTTCACCAAATTCGGTGCGCGCGATGCCACCGCGCACGGCGCGGGTTGCCGGGCGCCAGTTCTCACCAGTTTGTTTGCGCTTGTCAGCCATTGCCGTCTACTCCGCTTGAAAAGGGCCGCAAAACCAGAAAAGCCCTGACCAAAAAGTCAGGGCTTCAAGCGCCCGCGACCTTTTAGCCGTTTGTTTAACGTGGCCGCAAGCCGGTCGGCTCAAATCACCACGGGTCGCTTTCAAGCACGGATCATGCCGGTGCGTCAAGGGGCCAGAATTTGGTTCCGCGACCTACTCTGCCGCCGTTGCGCTGCAGGCGCCGCCCCCCAGCACACAAAATCGCGCGCAATGCGGATGGTTCAGGGGCACGTCGCCGCCAGCCTCGGCAAGGGTTGCGCCCATTTCAAAAAGTTCATCGTAGGCAAGCAGCGTGCAGGGCATGATGGTCGGCATCGCTGCGCCCTTGCGCTTTACCACCATGCGCGACGTCGCGCACATCATCGCGTCCGGCGAGACCTCCAGAATGCCCCAGCATGCGGTTGTAATCTCCGGCACGTCAGCGGCCTCGTCCATTTCCGGAAACAGGACAAGGTGCTCGCGGTTGGTTGCGTCCAGCGGCAGGCTCAGCTGGTCGAACAGTCGGGCATAGCCCGCGCGTAGGGAACTGTCGGTCTCGTCCCAGCAGGTGCGCCCGGCGACATTGATGTTGAAGCCCTGTTCATCGAGCCACGAGAGACCTGCCAGTGTAGTTGTCCAGGACTTGTCGCCGCGTTCTTCCACATGCAGCGCTTCGCCGTAATGGTCGACCGACACTCGCAAGGTCAAACGATCACCATGGGCGGCGCGCAAACCCACCAGGGGCTCGGCCAGCTTCATCATCGGCCGCATGGCGTTGGTGAGCACCAGTACGCGAAAGCCACGTTCCAGCGCCAATGCCATCAATTGGATGATATCGGGGTTCATGAACGGCTCACCGCCAGTAAAGCCGATCTCTTCCGTTGCCAGTTCGTTGCGCGCAATTTCATCCAGATAGGGCGCCACATCATCCGGTGTGAGATAGGCGAGGCGGTCGTTTACAGGGCTCGATTCGATATAGCAATTAGCGCAGGTGAGGTTGCAGAGCGTGCCGGTGTTGAACCAAAGCGTTTTCAGGGCGCGCAGGCGCACGCTGGCACGTGGTGAGCCATCGGCCGTTACCACCGGATCAACAAATTTTACGATTGTCTGAGCCGACCTAGCCGCCGCGTCGTCTATGGTGGTTTCAGTGGTCAACGCCATGCCTGAGTTTTCTCCAACCGGGATGGTTTCCCTACCATGAGTTCACCGGTGGGGCCAGCGTGGGTCAATTCAACATTGCGTCAGCGGCCAGTGACCGATACGCCCCTTGCCCGGGCGGCGGGCTCGGCCCTATATTGCCGCCTCGGGCGCGGGTGTAGCTCAATGGTAGAGCATTTGCTTCCCAAGCAAGTGACGAGGGTTCGATTCCCTTCACCCGCTCCAGTTCTTTAAAGCATCGCCGCGCACGTCGCCATGAAAGGCCTGTTCGATGAAGCCTGAGCGCCAGCGAACCCTCTTCGTCAATATTGGCCACAGCTTTGATCACCTGTTGATGCTGCTGTTTCCGACGGTCGTGCTCGGCCTTGAAGATGAGTTCAATCGGCCGTATGGCGAGCTGATCTCACTGGCCGTGCCCGGTTTTATTGCCTTTGCTGCCGGCACCCTGCCGGCGGCGTGGCTTGGTGACCGCTGGAGCCGAAGCGGGATGCTGGCGGTTTTCTTCCTCGGCATCGGCGGGGCGACGGTGCTTACCGGTTTTGCCCGCACGCCGCTGGAAATTTCCATCGGGCTTGGGCTGATGGGCCTGTTCGCCTCGATCTACCATCCCGTCGGCTATTCCATCCTGGTGGAAGGGCGAGACAAGGTGGGCCGTGTGCTCGGCGTAAACAGTCTTTTCGGTAACTTCGGCGTGGCGGGCGCGGCGCTGCTTGCGGCGGTGCTGATGGACCTCATCAGCTGGCGTCTTGCCTTTATGGCACCCGGCGCCGCGGCCTTGCTCGTTGGTGTGGCCTATGTCTGGCACATTCGGCGGCATCCAATGCCGTCCCGTAGTGCTCACCGGGTCCACTCGGTCGCGCCTGAATCACGCCACGAGCGTCGCCGGTTGCTGGTTCGCGCGCTCATTCTCATGGCCATTTCAGCCGCGCTCACTGGCGTCGTGTATCAAGGGGTGCTGATTGCGCTGCCCAAGGTATTTGATGTGGGCCTCGGTTCACTTGCCAAGAGTGACCTTGGCGTTGGTGGTCTGGTTTCGGTGGTCATCGGTATTGCGGCTTTCGGGCAGATCGGCATTGGCTGGCTGGTCGACCGGTATTCCCCCAAACTCATCTGGATCATTCTCGAGCTTGGTCAATTGCCGTTTCTCGTGCTCATCAGTTTTGTCAGTGAAGCGGGCATGCTGGTTGTCGCAATGATGATGATGTTTACCATCATCGGCGAAGTGCCGGTGCAGGATGCGCTGATCACGCGATATACGGTCGATGCGTGGCGATCACGAATTTTTGGCCTCAAATTTCTCGTTGGCCTGGCGCCGGCCTCGCTGGCTCCCGTTCTTGTCGTGGTGTTGCACGGGGGAGAAATAGAGTTTCTGTGGTTTTTTGTTGTCCTCGGCGCCTGCGCACTCATTGTAGGTACCGTCGGGTTTTTCCTGCCGGACCCCCGTCGCATTGCCGCACTGACCAACCGGCCCTCCACGGATATCCTGTCAGAACCAGTCACAGTGCCCGCGCGTGATTGATAGAAATAATCAATCAATCAGGACTTTACTATTGATATTCTGATCACTGGGCCGCACCGTTTACCGTGATTCACGCGTCTGACTAACCCGATTTACAGAGCAACCTGACAATGCAGCAGTTTGGTGATGCATTTGCGGCCGCATTGGGCCTGATCGTCTCGGCTGATTCCGGCCTGGGCGAGATTGTCGCGTTGTCGCTGCGAGTCAGTGGCAGCGCGGTGGTGCTGGCGCTACTGCTGGGCTTGCCATTGGGCGCTCTGCTGGCGCTCTACCGTTTTCCCGGTCGAGGTGTTGCGATAGTGGGTGTGAACGCCCTGATGGGCCTGCCGCCGGTGGTCGTCGGGCTCGTCGTTTATCTGATGTTTTCGCGGTCGGGTCCGCTGGGCGTGTTCGGACTGCTGTATTCCCCCAGCGCGATGATCATTGCGCAGTTGGCGCTGGTGCTGCCCATCATCGCCGCGCTGTCGCGTCAGCACATCGAAGATCTCTGGGGTGAATATGGTGACCAGCTTCGCTCTTTCGGCAGTTCGCGCTGGCGCGCCGTGCCGACGCTGCTCTGGGAGGGGCGGATCAGCTTGTTAACCGTCGTGCTCGCCGGATTCGGGCGGGCCATTGCCGAAGTTGGTGCGGTGATGATTGTTGGCGGAAACATCGACCACTACACGCGTGTTATGACGACTGCAATCTCGCTCGAAACCAGCAAGGGCGATTTGCCTTTGGCGCTGGGGCTCGGCGTAGTTCTGCTGCTCCTGTCCCTTGCCGTTAACACGGGGCTCACGCTGGCGCGGGCCACCACCGTGCGACAGGCGGGTTAGGCGATGCGCGGCTCTGGGCGCGGCTCTGGTATTCTGCCCCTGTCGATTGACGGTGTCAGCGTGTCGCTGGCGGGCCGTAGGGTGCTCGATAATATTAGCCTTACGATCCCGCAGGGTGAGCGCACCGTGGTGCTGGGACCAAATGGCGCCGGTAAGACGACTCTGCTGCGGTTGTGTCATGGATTGTTGCCACCGGACAGCGGTGAGCTGGACTGGCAGGGGCCTGAAGCTATTCACCGACGTCAGCGACAGGCCATGGTGTTTCAGCGCCCGGTCATGTTGCGCCGCTCGGTCCGCGCAAATATCGCCCATGGCCTCAAGGTTCGCCGGGTCGCCCGGCGGGAGCGACGGGCACGTGTGGATGAAGTGCTGGAGGCTACTGGCCTCGAAGGTTTTGCCACCCGTCCGGCCCGGCGATTGTCGATCGGTGAGCAGCAGCGCGTGGCCATTGCGCGCGCCTGGGCACTCGCGCCGGAAGTTCTGTTTCTAGATGAGCCCACGGCGAGCCTTGATCCAGGTGCGACCCGGGCTGTCGAAATACTGGTGGGGCTGATTAGCCGCGCGGGTACGACGGTCGTACTAACCACGCAGGACCTGGCACAGGCCCGACGGTTGGCTGACCGTGTTGTGTTTTTTCATGGTGGTCGGGCGCTAGAAATGGCCGCGGCTGAATCATTCTTTGCCCGTCCGCGCAGTCCTGAAGCTCGCGCCTTTATTGCCGGCGACTTGTTCTGGTCCGGCGCACCGGTTTCAGGAGGGCGCGAGGCATGGGTCGTTCACGAGCGCTGAATCTTTCCGTGTGGATCTGGGTTGCGTTGGTGTGCGTCGCGTTGAGCATGCCCGCCGGTGACCTTGCCGCCGATGAATTAGTGAAAGCCAACAAATCCAGTGCGGCGACCATCGTGCTGGCGACCACCACCTCCACTGAAAACTCGGGCTTGCTGGAGTATCTGTTCCCGGAGTTTGAGACGGCAACCGGGATTATCGTGCGGGTAGTATCTGTCGGCACAGGGCAGGCGCTGCGCATTGGCAGAGATGGTGATGCCGATGTGCTGCTGGTGCACGACCGCCGGGCTGAGGATCAGTTTGTGCTCCAGGGCTACGGCAGTGAGCGACGAGACGTGATGTACAACGATTTTGTCATTGTCGGCCCCG
>JABJCZ010000005.1 GCA_018668475.1 Alphaproteobacteria bacterium
CCCGCTGCGAGCCTGAAATGTGCGCTCGCGAAAATACGGCATGACAAATGCTTCAAGCACACCGAAGTCAGCCAGCCACGTTGCGTGCGCCATCGGCTGGCCGAGTTTTTCTTCCTGATCGGGGTCCTCGATCACGTCGGTCTGATTGATGATGTCGATCAGGTGATGCGATTCCGCGACGCCCCAAAACACTTTGTCAAATCCGAGGCGCAGTTCCCACTCGCCGTCACCAGCTTCGCCAAACAGCAGCGCATACGCTTCGCGCAAGTCTGCATGGGTGCGGTTTGGGTCCGCTGAATCGTAGCGAAAGAACGGTGTTAGAGTCAGCCCGTAGCCGTTTTCGTTTTCAACGTACAACTCCGGCTCGACAAAAAATGATGCACCGTTGGGCGTCTGGCCGTCGTGAAGCGGGCTGCGCGGAAACCAGCGGCCCTCAACGCCAAATTCGCCGGACAATTCTGAGAATACGACTTCGGCCGAGGCATCCGTTGGTGCCGCAATCACGATGCCGGCCAGCGCCAGCGCGCTGACCAGAACACCTGTTGCCGCCCTCAGGTATCGTGACATTCGCCCTAACGCGCCCGTTTGAGCCCGACCTTGGTGAACTCGTTATCCCTCAGCGGCGTGTCGAAATCATAGTTGGACCATTCCAGCAGTGTCGTTTTGCCGGTCAAATGGTTTTCCATGAACATCTTACCGGGGCGCCAGTAGCCGCCTTCGTATTGCTGATACTCGCTGGAGGTGAGGGTCTTCAGATGGGCATTCTTCCGATCAAAAAATTCGACCTTCCAGACCCGGTAATGCTCGGTATCCGTCCACGAGATTAGCCGGGTATAGCCGCTCTTCTTATCAGTCGGAATACGCTCCACCACAAAACAGGTCAGCTCACCGCAGGGCTCTTTACGATCGAAACGGTAGGTGTACTTCTCGATTTCCTGGCTGGTCATGTCTTCGTAGGCAAATTCGCTGCCCATAAACGAGCCGGCCTTGTTGGACGACGAGATACGTTTGACCCTTTTCAGCGCAGGCAGATATAGCCACTGGTCATCATCAGCTGTCTTGTGGGAATGGGTCAGTAGCGCGGTGCCTTTTACGTCGCGCGGATTGTTGAACACGATCAGGCTCTTGTCGCCATCATCGCTGCCTTCAAGAACTTTCATCGAGATCGCCCGGCTGCTTTCCTGACCCTGGCGGTTCTTCAGCACCATGGTCTGGTCGGCGGTGTAGTGCGCATATCCGGTATCTCGCCGCTCCGCCTCAAGTGCGATAGCAAGCCCCGCTTCTTCGGGTGTTTCGGCCTGTGCAGGTGTGCTGCTGGCTACCTGAATAAAGGTGATGCCGGCCAGGGCCGTGAGGGCTAACGCGCGGGGGGTCAGGGCCATCATTTCTTGGTGCTCCGGTCGAGTAACATGATTAGCGGTGGCAGCAGGAAGAAGTCAGCGATCAGCGCCAGGACAATTGTAATGCAGGTCAGCAGGCCCATGCTCCAGTTTACCTCGAACCCCGAGGTTGCCAGAACAGCGAAGCCCGCCGCGAGCACGGCTGTGGTGGTCCAGAGCGCATGGCCGACAACATTGAAGGCGTAGCGGACGGCCTGTTGCGGGTTGTGGCCGTGTTCGCGCCGACCGCGCAGGTACTTGCTCAGAAAGTGGATCGTGTCATCGACCACAATGCCGAAAGTTACTGCCGTGACCACCGAGGCCGCGACGCCGACATGGCCGATGGCATAGCCCCATAGCCCGAAGGCCATGGCCGCCGGCACGAAGTTGGGGATCAAGCTGATCAGCCCGAGCCGCAAGCTCTTGAGTGCGAAGATCAGGATCAGCGAAATCAGCGCCATGGCGCCGATGGTGCCGCGCAGCATCCCGTCAATGTTCCGCTGCGAAATATGGGCGAACATGATGCTGAGACCGGAGCCCTCCGTCACCATATGGGCGGGGATGTTTGCCTGTTGCCATGCCACTGCGCGCTCATCCATGGCGCGTTGTTCTTTGGCTGAGAGGTCACGGGCGACCACGGTCATGCGGGTGGAGGATTTGGCCACGTTGATCTGATCGTTGAGGTCGCGACCAAAGGGCAACGAGAGTTCGTAGAGCAGCAGATACTGTGCGGCTAGTTCCGGGTCATCGGGTATGCGATGCCAGTCGGGGTCGTCGCCGTGCATATTCTTGTTGAGGCGCTTCATGATGTCGGGGAAGGCGGCGACATGGACAACCTTGTCTTGTCCGCGATACCACTCGGCAAAAGCGTCAACATTCGTGAGGTATTCCGGCTCGGTGATTCCGCCGTCACGACCAGACTCAAGTGAGTATTCGAAATATTCGACGCCAGAGAGATTCTGGCTGACGAAATCCGTATCGCGACGAAATTCGTACCGCTCACTGAAATAGTTCGTCCAGTTGTCGTTGAGCTCGACCTGCGGGACACCAGCGGCAAGTGCAATGACAATGCCGCTCATGATAATCAGCAGAGGTTTACGTCGTCCGACGACGAAGCCGCCGAAGCGATCGAAAAATTCGCTTTTGCCCTCGCCCATTGGCCGCGTGCGCAACGGCAGCACTGACAACAGCGCGGGCAGGAACGTCACTGAGAATATGAACGCGCTGACCACACCCATGGCGACGATGTTACCCAACGCATGAAACGGCGGTGCGTCCGACGCATTCATGCTGAGAAACCCGATGGCAGTAGTAATGGTGGTCAGGAACACGGGATGTAGATTGATACGCAGGGAATCAATAATAGCGTCGCGCTTGGCGAGGCCGCGGCGCATGCCTTGCACGGTTGACCAGGTGACATGAACACTATGCGCAATGGCAACCGTCATGATGATGGTCGGCGCACCAGCCGAGCCAGGGCTGAGCACCATGCCAAACCAGCCCGCCAGCCCCATTGCTGACATGGCTGAGAACAGGACAATCAGCAACGTGCCAATGGTGCCACTGATGGAGCGCAGCATGATGATCAACACAACCAGCAGGGCCAACACGATGATGGGGCCGAGCGTCATCATGTCATCTAGAGTGGCGTCACCGAATGCCTGGCTTGTGGCAACGCTGCCTGTGACGTGAAATTCGACGCCGGGGTAAGCCTCGCGTGCGGCTTCAATCATCGGCCAGACCTGGCTCATGATCTCTGGCACCGCTACGCTCAGGTCTTCAGGCATCACGAAATTGACAAGCAGACCAGTGGCGCCGCCGTCTGCCGCGACCAGTCGGTTGACCAGCTGAATCTCGCTCAGCGCGATATCCTTGATATGCGCCAGGGCAGCATCGTCGAGCGCCGCAGCATCCTGCACAAGGTCCTCGACGATCAGATCATCTTCTTCACCACGGCTGTGGGAATAGTTGGTCAATGAGTCGACGCGGCTGGAATAGGGTAACTGCCAGAATTGCTCGGTCAGAGACTCTACGGCCATCAGGGTCTCACGCTGAAAGACATCCCCTTCGCGCGACGCTATGCCAACAAGCACCGTATTGGCTTCGGAATAGGTGTTCTCCAGCGCTTCAAAAGCGAGCAGCTGCGGGTTGTCGTCAGAAAAGAAGACACGGCTGTCATTGGTGATGGACAAGCGCTGACCGCCGGCGGCCAACAGCACCACCACAACGACGCTCACCAACAAGATTAGCCAGCGCCATTTCAGGATGCTTTCTCCATAGCGAACTGCACGACCGTTGGTTTTTGTTTTTAGTGTCTGCGAGGCCTCTGACATGCGTTTTGAACGCCTTTCATTTCCAATGCGGCACGCTGCCCAGCTGCGCCCTCGTTTTCTCAAAAAGCGACTCGCTGAAAGTAAAGTGCCGCGCTGAACAAGTCATAGTTGCATCGCTATCGCAGTGCTTTTTCAATTGGTTGGCCGCCAACTAATTAGCGGGCCAGCAACGTCTTGGCGCACCAAATACACGTCTCCGCAGATGCCTAAATCCGAATATGGATCGCAGTGAACAATATATGATCTGTTCAGTATTCTTCAAGAGCCGGGGAACATAGCCGCTCTAATTGCTGTTTCGCAACCCATCGACAATTAGCCGAACCATTGGCGCGATATCTGCCTCTAGATCTTCCTGAGGCGATAACATCAGCAAAGGCGGGTATTGGAAGCGCACAAGGGCGGATTGAACGGCGCCGGCGGCCTCGTCGACATCTGGCACATTAATGCCTCCATCATCCACGCCTTTCTGGATTATGCACGCGATGATGTCTCGGCAAGCACGCAAATGATTTCGCAGGATATCCCGACGTTCTTCCGAGAGAAAATCGATCATTTCCTGAATATGCGGCGTTTCCCGACAGGATTGAAGCGTGAGTTCCATCAATGTGCGGACATATCGGTCTATTGACGCCGCTGGATCCGAATTGGGCGCAAGGCGGCCTGACGGCTGATTTTGCACGGTTTCATTGAGGGCACTCTGTACGGTCGCAAACCGGCATACACATACTGCGGCGCCGATATCGGCCTTGTTGTCGAAATATCGATAAAGGTTGCCGGCTGACATGCCGCAATCATGGGCAATTTCAGCCATGGTCGTCTTGCGATAGCCATATTGTTTGAAGCGTGCTGTGGCGGCTTCCAAAATATCACTGGCGGTCGTGTCAGTCTCAAGCGGGACTATTTTGCCCATAAAAATACCCGTGCAGTGTTCGTGGCGGCGCTGAAACCAGCTAAAGTAGGGTCCTTACGGTCAAGCACATGGGGTGCTGCCGCCCTTGCTGTGTTGTAAGGCATCTGTTCGTATCACTTATTGGTCTCGTGCGCCAAATGCGATGCTCTTACCTGCTCGGGCGCCGGGCTAGCAGTGCGCACAAGTTTGAGCTCCTTGTGACCAAAACAACAATACAGGATATTTTCATTAGCAGACTAACTATATGCAGACTCTATTTGGTCAAATCTGCGGATCGTGTTTAAATTGGGCACTTGAATGCCCCGGTTATTTCGCCCAGAAAGCGTCGCATCGGCACGTAGTGTCGGGGGCTGTGGCGGCAATGCATAAAACCATGCGAACAACTAGGAGTTAGACGGTGGATCGTACCAGCATTAGTCCCGACGACATGGAAAACACGCGTGTTGCGCGCTACAGCGAATTGAAGTCGAGCGCCAAAGCGTTCGTTGATGCACTGATCCCCGGGTATGAGCGGGATATCTACAATATTATTGGCCGTGGCGTGGTCGAGGACAAAGAGCTTGAGCCGCCCATTCTGGACAATCGCGATTTCAATGTCGGTTTCATCAAGGCTGAGCCGGGCAAAGGCGCCTCGCCGCATATTCATGAGACAAATGAAGTCTTCATGCCCCTGACCGGTAAATGGGGAATTTACTGGATCAACGAAGATGGCCAGCGCCACGAGGCCATTCTCGGCCCCTACGACACCGTATCGGTGCCGGTTGGTTTGTCGCGCGGCTTCCGCAACGCAAGTGATGAAACAGCGATGATGCTGGCCATAGTTGGCGGCACCGATCCCGGCAAGGTTCATTGGCCGCAAGAGACCATCGATGAGGCGCGGGAGCACGGCATCGGCCTTGATGAAAATCAGGATCTTGTCCTGCTCGACAAGTAGCGAGGCCACTTATTCGGTGAAGCGGCCATTCATGGCCATGGCCAGCTGTTGCCTTGGTCCAGTTTGCGCCAGATCAAGGCAGGGCCAGGCGCATCGGATAGTGTCCGCCGCCATTCGCGTTGGCGCGGCAGTCAGCAGAGATAGATAAAACATTTTCCACAACCGCCCTCATGGGGCAGGCGTGAATATACAGGAGACGTAAAAATGGCAGACCAGGATTTCAGCAAGGAACATATGCTTTCGGCACGTGTCGCGCGGTTCAAGGACCGGAACCCGACCAAAAAGATGTTTGTCGACTGTGCCGTTGATGGCCACGAGCGCGAAATCAGCATGGTGATCGGCCCGGGCGTAAACGAAGATCCCGCTCACAATCCCGCAATTACCGATTATAAGGACTTCAGCGTTGGGATGATCGAGGCGCCGCCCGGCAACGGCGCGTCCCTTCATATTCATGACACCATCGAGGTGTTCATGCCGCTCAAAGGCAACTGGGGCATCTACTGGCTCGACAACGATGGCAATGAGCAAGAGGCCTTGCTTGCGCCATGGGATGTCGTGTCCGTGCCACCAGGGTGCTGGCGTGGTTTTCGCAACCGTAGTGATGAAGAGGGTGTGTTGTTCGCCATCAATGGCGGTACTGATTCCGGTCGCGTAAAATGGCCGCAAGAAATGCTCGATGCAGCGGCTGCCAAGGGCCTGACCCTCGGTGAAGACGGGTTCATTCAGGACGCGTAGCTCATAACATATTTACGCGTAATTCTTTGCGGGCTAGATTGCTGGTCCACAGGGGACGCCATTGCTAGAGGAGACACACCATGTCTGGTGTCATTTCGATCGAAGAATTTGAGAAGACGCGGGTCGCACGCTTCGCAGACTTGAAGGGCAGCACTATGCCCATGCTGGATGCTGTTATTCCTGGGTGCGAACGGGAGATCTTTCAGATCATCGGCAAAGGCGTCGGCGAAGACGCGTCGCAGGTCGTTCCGATCGCGGACAACCGGCATTTCAATGTCGCGGTTGTGCATTGTGAGCCGGGCAAGGGCACGCTCCATCACGACCACAAGACCAACGAGGTCTTCATGCCGCTTGAGGGCACTTGGAAAGTGTTTTGGGGCGACGACGAAGAGAAAACCCACGTCATCCTGAACAAATGGGATGTCGCTTCCTGTCCGCCACACGTCATGCGGGGGTTCCGCAATGTTGGCGACGAGGCCGGTTACTTGTTCGTCATCGTCGGCGGTACCGAGCCTGGCAATGTCGCCTGGCGCGATGATGTGGTGGACGATGCCGCTGAACACGGCGCTGTGCGTGGCGCGGATGGGAACATCACCCTTTCGGCTGCCGAATAGCTTCAGATCGTCTAATGCTGAAATTTATTCAGGGGCGCGGCCTGGCCGCGCCCCTGTTTTTTTGTGCCGCGGTTGCGTGTCGTTCAGCGGGCCCGAGGCTCACCATATCGGCGTAGTTTAGCGCCGTTGGTCCGCAGCCATTGCCGGGGTGCCGCTGTGTCATCCACCAGCAGATCGACCGTCGACCAAAACCTCTTACCGTGGTTCAGTTCGGCAAGGTGGGCGACCTCATGAGCGACCACATACTCGAGCACCTCAGCCGGTGCCATAACCAGGCGCCACGAAAACGACAGCGTGCCGGTAGACGAACAGCTGCCCCACCGAGTTGCCGGGTCGCCAATGCGAATGCGCCGTAACTTATGCCCGATCTCCCGGGCCATCCTGTTGGCCTGAGGCCGAATTGCGGCCCGGGCATCCTCTATGAGCCAGCGCCCAACGGACGCAGAAAATGCGTGTTCCGGCCCGGTGATCACCAGAAGAGCGCCAGTGCGCTCGGCATCGCGTACGGTGCCTGCCCGCGGCACCAGCGTCAGCTCCCCGGAAATATGCGGCAGGAGGGCGCCCGGCACGAATGCCACACTTGGTGGGCGCTCGGCGAGCCGAGCTGCAACCCAGGCGGATTTTTCGCCGGCAAATTCCAATGCTTCCCGCAGCGCGACTCGCTTTGGGACGACAAGCTCAATGCCGGGCTCGGTCTCGACCACCCGCAGAATAATGCGTCGCGCCCGGTTGCTCCGACGCACGGCAATATTCGTTGCCCTGCCGCCCGGCAAGTCCAGCACATGGGATTGGTGTGTGGTTTCAAGCATGGTCACACCCAACTGTTACCGATTCGCAGCGCCACGGCCAGCAGTGGATTGGGTCACGCCGTCGCAGCGGCGATTCCGAGAATCGCGCTCGCGAATTTTGGGTAGACCTCGGCAATCTGAACGCCAACCTCGCCCCGGATTAGCGCAAGTGTTTGCGCGTCCGGTGGCAATGTTTCGCCAACCCCGGCGGGCTCTCTGTAGGCAAAGCCGGTGTTGTCCCGAATGCTCTGCAGGCTCTCGCCGGGATGCAGGCTGGCCAGGGCAAAGCAATTTTCCGCTTTGTCCCAATTGAACACACAACGCCCGGTGACCAGCGCATGGGGCCCACCCGGTCGGTAAATATTGCCGGCGCTGGTGCCTGGCGCGCTCACGAAGTCTACCTTGTCGACCAATACTCGCCGGGTGTGCTCTTCACGAAACAGAATGACCCGCGGGATCAAAAAATAGAGATAGGCTGAGCCATAGGTGCCGGCAAAGCGCACCGTCACATCCGGATAGTTGCCCAGACCCACCAGGTTGACATTGGCGTGCCCGTCAATCTGTCCGCCACCAAGAAAGAACGCATCGATGCGCCCTTGCGCCGCGCAATCGAACAGCTCCCGACCGCCGTCGGTGAAGTCATTGCGCAGCCGGCTGCCCAAAACGGTCACGCGCGGTTTCCCGCTACCACGCGCTGCGGCAACCAAAGCCGCCGCGCCGGGAATTGGCGACGATGCCCCCACGGCGATATGCCCGAGGCCATCCAGCATCGTTGCGATCGTGGCGATCAGCAGCTCAGTGCGCGTTGCCGTCGCGTCCGCCGCGCTCATTCAGCAGCGGCCGCGCTGGGGGCGAATTCATCGAGGTAACGATTGAAGCCGTCTTCAGTTCTGGCTATCTCGGCGTAGTGAGCGAGATGAGCCGAATCTGCCGCATACCAGTCAGTCAGGCCGAGGGGCCAGGCGCCTTTCGGTGCTTCCGCAATGGCGCTGACATACAAGCCGGGCAATGTGCCTGCCGCCGTTTCTTCCGAAGCCATCAGGTCGATGTCCCTGACCTCCTCAACGGTTACGCAGGTTTCGCGTGCCGCGTGGGCGATGGTCGCCAGCTCGCGCCGCCGCCCGATCCAGACATTACCCCGACGGTCAGCATAGGGAGCGTGGAAGAGCGCGATGTCCGGTTTCAGCGCTGGCAGCAACACGATCGGGTCGTTGCCACCGAAGGGGTTGTCGGTCACTTTCCAATCGGGCCGATTGGCCAGCACGTCCGAGCCGATAATGCCCCTGAGCGGCATGAAGGGAATACCTTTTTCGCTCGCCTGAAGAGCGGCGTGAATTGCCGGGCAGGTGGAATCGATAATGTTGAGTGAGCCTGCTTTGGCCGCGGCGGTAAATCGTGGTGCCGCGCCATGTTCCCCAAGACTGACGGC
>JABJCZ010000311.1 GCA_018668475.1 Alphaproteobacteria bacterium
ACCAGGTCGCCGATTATCCTGAAGAAGCCGACGAACCCAGAATCGAAACCGCCAGCGCCGAAGATCAGCCAATTGCCTGGTTTATCCTCAAGGCACTGCCGGGCAATGACCGCGACATCTTTACCTAAGGCGACTTTATTGATGACGTCATCAAGGATCAGCTGGAGCGGGTGCCCGGGGTTGCGCGATCTAACGTTTTTGGCGGTACGGAGCGTGAGGTTCGGGTAACCGTGGAGCCTGAGCGGATGGCGCGCTATGGCCTGACGGTTATGGACGTTGCGACCGCTCTGCGAGAGACCAACCGCTCCATATCAGCCGGGGACATTGATGAGGGCAAACGGCGCTACGTCATTCGCACCGATGCAGAACTGAATTCGCCTGAGCGGATTCGGGCCGTTGTATTGCGCACGGCCTCTGACCGGGCAACCGGACGCATCGGCCGCGTGACCGTGGATGACATCGGCACGGTCGGATTTCACCACAAGGAACCATCGGCGCGCATTCGGGCGCTCGGCGTGCCGTCCATTGCCATTAATGCGGTGCGTGAAACCGGCGCCAATGTGATCGAGACCATGGAGGGCATCGCGGCCGCAGTTGACGAGCTGAACGCGACGCACCTGCCGGCTGCCGGCCTGACAATGGAGCAGGTCTACGACGAGACGGTCTATATTGAATCGTCGATCGAACTGGTCCAGCAGAACATCTATATCGGCGGCACGCTGGCGGCGATCATCCTGCTACTTTTCCTGCGCTCCGTCGGCGCGACGATGATCATTTCCATCGCCATTCCAATCTCGGTCGTCGGCTCATTTGTGGCCATGGCGGCGCTCGGGCGGTCGATCAATGTGATCTCGCTTGCTGGCTTCGCCTTTGCAGTCGGCATGGTGGTCGATGCCGCTATCGTTGTGCTCGAAAATATCTATCGCTTACGGCAACAGGGGATGCCGCGATTCAAAGCGGCGTTCGAAGGCGCCAGCCAGGTGTGGGGCGCGATCTTCGTGTCGGCCCTGACCACCGTACTGGTGTTCTTGCCGCTGTTGATCATGGAGCTTGAGGCGGGGCAACTGTTCCGCGATATCGCTGTCGCCATTTCCGTCGCTGTGCTGCTGTCGCTGATTGTCTCGATTACGCTGATCCCTGCCATGGCCAGTCGCATTCTCGGCCGACGGGTCAAGTCGGGCTTGGAGAAAGCTAGTAGCGATGCCGGCGGCAGCGTTGCACCGAGCCGGCTGCGGCTGCCAGGTATCGACGGCCTCGCGTCCCTGTTCGTTCGCATGATTGTCGGCTTTACGCGTTGGGTCGTGCGGGGCCGGTTGCGGGCACTGACGGTTGTCGTCGTCATATGCGGCGGCTCCCTGGCCATCGCCTGGACGATGCTGCCGAAGCTCGACTATCTGCCCGAGGGCAATCGTAATTTGATCTTCGGCATCGTGTTGCCGCCGCCGGGCTACAACCTGGAGACGACCAGCGCCATCGCCCAGCGCGTGGAAAACTCTGTCAAGCCACTGTGGGCAACCGAGACCGGGCCTGAATCCAAGCCCGGCGAACCACCGAAAATGGAGCGGTTCTTCTTCGTCACGCTACGCACGCAGGCGTTCGTTGGTGCTGTTTCCATGGATCCGACCCGCGTCGACGAGCTGATCGACCCCTTGCGTTTTCCGGTGTTCCGAGAACCAGGCACCTACGGCTTTGTCAGTCAGGCCGGGCTGTTTTCGCGGGTCGTCGGTGGTGGGCGGAAAATCGATATCGACATCAGCGGGCCTGACCTTGAATCGGTTCTCGCCACCGCGCTCAAGGCAACCGGCGCCATCATGGGCGCCATGCCGATGCAAGAGGGCAACCAGTTTCGCCCCCGCCCCGGGCTTGAACTTGGCGCACCTGAAATCCGTCTGCTGCCTGACCCCGTGCGCTTGCGCGACAACGGGGTGACTGCAACTGAACTTGGCCTCACGGTTGACGCGTTCAACGACGGGCTGCGAGTGGACGAGATCACGATCGACGGTAAACGGTTGGATCTCATGCTCTCCGGTCCCGATGGCGGCATATCCCGAACACAGGATATCGACAGCCTGCCCGTGGTGACGCGCGAAGGCACCGTGGTGCCGGCAAGCTCACTGGCTGATATTATTGTGACCGCTGGGCCGACCGAGATCCGCCATGTCGAGCGCGAACGCACAGTAACGCTGGAGGTGCGTCCGGCACCCCATATGCCGCTCGAAGTGGCCATGGAAACGCTACAAAACCAGGTTATCGGGCCGCTGCAGGCCGGAACGCTGCCACCAGGTGTCACACTGCGTCTGTCAGGCACGGCCGACGAACTGACCAAGACCTTCGATGCGATGGTCACAAACCTGCTGCTTGCGCTCGTGATCGTGTATCTGATCATGGCGGTGCTGTTCGAGAGCTTTGTTTATCCCTTTATCATCATGCTCTCGGTGCCGGCAGCGGCGGCCGGCGGCGTGCTCGGGCTCGCGGCTGTCAACGCCCAGACCTTTACACCGTTCGACATGCTGACTCTGTTAGGATTCGTCATTCTTGTGGGAATCGTGGTCAACAACGCGATCTTGCTGGTCCACCAAACCCTGCACCACATGCGGGCGGATGGCATGGCCCCGTCTGACGCCATCATTGAAGCTACGCGCAACCGCATCCGGCCTATATTCATGTCATCGCTGACCTCGGTCTTCGGCATGTTGCCGCTGGTGATCTTCCCTGGTGCGGGCTCCGAGCTATATCGCGGCCTGGGCTCAGTGGTTGTCGGTGGGCTGGCACTCTCCAGTTTCATCACCTTGTTTGTGGTGCCGCCAATGCTGGCCATCCTCGCCCGGCCACCCAAAAAGAGTGGGCTGGAAAGCACCACATCCGACGCCGAAGGATCACCTGCGGAATAAGCTTCAGTTGCGGGGGATACGTCCAATATCACTTGCAAGGTGGTTGGGGCGCCAGGATTCGAACCTGGATATGACGGTATCAAAAACCGTTGCCTTACCAGTTGGCCACGCCCCAAAACGCGCCACCTTGTGCCTTGATAGAGCACGACGGCAGCGCTCCTACGCTGCAGCTGGATGAGGCGTACACCAGAGCAGCTCGGCTGGTCAAGAGACGGAAAAGGCGGGGGGCCATAATGTCGCAAAGCCCGCACCTGCATATCGCCGTTTCGGGCCACGGATTTGGCCACGCGGCCCAGCTTTCACCCATCGCCACGGCCTTGCGCGACGCCGTGCCAGACCTGCGCATCAGCCTTGCTGGCGCACTGCCGCCTGCCGCCGCGCTTGAGTTTTTTGGCCCGGTGGAAACCCACATCAGACTCATAGATTTCGTGACAGAGCAGCATTTTAGTGTGATCGTCAAATCCGTCCTTCAACGGACGCATCGCGAAAATATCACCATTCTGGAAAGGGAATACGACACATTTGTGATCAGAGAAGACAACGAGGTCGAACAGCTCGGCTGGTCTTATACTAATGTCTTCTGGGTGGATGCTGAAACTGGGTTCGTTTGGCGCAGCACTCAGTATTTTTCACCAAAGCTGCCGCCTATTGAAATCGACGTCCTAAAACCTGCCGGGTAACCACAGGCTCGCACAAGCATCTGCGATGCACATGGGCCGATATACCGAGAACGGCCCACAATGCGGTGAGCCGCCAGTTAAGCCTGAAGCAAATCAGTTGGACGTCGTGGTGGTCGTGGTCGTAGTGGTCGATGAAATCGTAGAAACAACCTGAGTTTCAGACGTCGCCGCAGCTACTGCAGCTCCCACGGCGGCAGCCGCCGCGACGGCGCCTGCTATCGTCCCAGCTGTCACGCTACCAGCGGCGGCACCAGCGGCCGCGGTACCAGCCGCGGTACCAGTGGACGCAGCAGCCGTGCCGGATGCCGCACCCGTCGCTGAACTCGACGTACCTGCAGCCGCAGTGCCTGACTCAGTCTGGGAGAACGCGATGGCAGGTGCCAACATCAATGTGCCAACCACAGTTGCGACCGAAAAAACTTTCATGGGGCGCATGAAGCAACGCCTCAATTCGATATTATATATCCGTGAACTTACCCGTTAACGTAGTCTGAGACAATACTTTGATCAATTCCTTAATGAAAATCCCCTAGCGGTGCTCATAGCCCGTGATAATCGCGATACCAACGCACAAAACGAGGGATTCCTTCCTCAATCAAGGTCTGCGGTCGAAAACCGAAATCCCGCTCTATACTGGAGATATCCGCATAGGTTTCCTGCACATCGCCGGGCTGCATCGGCGCCGGCTCCAGAATCGCTGTCTTGCCGGTCGCTTCCTCCAACAGCTTGATATATTGGGTTAAATCTTCCGGATTGTTGTTGCCGATGTTGTAGATGCGATGCGGTGCTTTGCCGGCCTCCGCAACTGGCGGCTTACCCATCACCCGCATGATGCCATCCACAATATCGTCCACATAAGTGAAATCCCGGCGCATGTCACCGAAATTGAACAATTGGATCGG
>JABJCZ010000312.1 GCA_018668475.1 Alphaproteobacteria bacterium
CACCGAGCCGCCGCCGGCATTTATCGTGCTGACGCTTATGCCAGGCACATCCGACAGCTCATCGCCAAGGGCCGCGGCCAGCCGACCGTTCACAATGACCAGTTGATGGGAATCGCCATCAAACGGCGCCAACGCAGCCACATCCTCCGCGCTCAGATTGACGGGTTCGGCCCCTTCAAACGCGGTGTTCGCGAGCCCCTTTAGGTTCGTGAACTTCCAAGTCTCGTTTTGCGTCGAGGGCAGCGTGATCTGCCCGCCGTTTGCCATTGCAGCTTCGGCGTAGGGAAACGGAAGTTCCCGATCAGGTCGTTTGCCGGTGGCCATGTGCCCTACTCCGCCTGTACCGACTCAATGCCAAGACCGGCATAGCCGTCGCTCTCAAGCGTCTCGACAAGCTCCATCCCGCCGGAATGTGCAATTTTGCCTTGCGACAACACATGCACCCGATCCGGCGCAATATATTCCAACAGGCGCTGGTAATGGGTAATGACGATCATGGCGCGGTGGGGGCTACGCATTTTGTTTACGCCCTCGGCCACTGTTTTCAACGCATCAATGTCGAGCCCGGAATCCGTCTCGTCCAGAATCGCGAGCCGTGGCTCCAGCAGAGCCATCTGCAAAACCTCGTTACGTTTTTTCTCGCCACCGGAAAAACCAACGTTCAACGCGCGGCGCATCATGGCCGGGCTGATGCCCAGCTCAGCCTGCTTCTCCTTGACCAGAGTCAGAAATTCCATGGCGTCATATTGCTTTTCGCCACGGTATTTGCGGATCGCGTTGACCGCTGTCTTCAGGAATGTGCCACTCGGCACGCCCGGAATTTCCACCGGATATTGAAACGCGAGAAACATCCCCTCACACGCACGCTCTTCCGGTTCCAGAGCAAGCAAATCCTTTCCCTGAAACTGAATTGTGCCGTCGGTGACCGTATACCCATCACGCCCGGCGAGCACATAAGACAACGTGCTCTTGCCAGACCCATTGGGGCCCATAATCGCATGGACCTCACCAGCATCGATACTGAGATCAATGCCATTGAGGATGGCTTTGTCGTCGACGTTTACGTGAAGGTTCGAAATTTTCAGCATTGGCATGAGTTTGTTCGTTCCTGATATTCGGGCCTGATATTCGGGCGCGCAGGCGTTAGCCGACGCTTCCCTCTAAACTGATGGCGACAAGTTTCTGGGCTTCCACGGCAAATTCCATGGGCAACTCCTGAAGCACTTCGCGACAAAATCCATTGACGATCAAAGCGACGGCGTCTTCCTCTCCAATGCCGCGCTGGCGGCAATAGAAAAGTTGGTCCTCGCTGATCTTCGATGTCGTTGCTTCGTGCTCGAGCCGTGCCGATGGATTGCGCGACTCAATGTAGGGCACGGTGTGCGCGCCGCATTCAGGCCCAATCAATAACGAATCACATTGCGTGTGATTGCGGGCACCTTCGGCGCCGGGCTGCACCCTGACCAAGCCACGATAGGTGCTGTCAGATCGTCCGGCGGCGATCCCCTTGGCAACAATCCGGCTCTTCGTGTTCTTGCCAATGTGAATCATCTTGGTGCCGGTATCTGCCTGCTGCATATTGTTTGTGATGGCGATGGAATAAAATTCGCCGACCGAACCATCTCCCTGCAGGATGCAGCTCGGATATTTCCAGGTTACAGCTGAACCGGTTTCCACCTGGGTCCATGAAATTTTCGAATCTTTGCCCCGGCAAGCGCCGCGTTTGGTAACGAAGTTGTAGATGCCACCAACACCATCGGCATCTCCCGGATACCAGTTCTGAACTGTCGAATACTTAATCTCGGCGTCATCAAAAACCACAAGCTCAACAACGGCCGCGTGGAGCTGGTTTTCATCCCGCATGGGCGCTGTGCACCCTTCGAGATAACTGACGTAAGACCCGGCATCCGCGATGATCAATGTGCGCTCGAACTGACCGGTGTTGGCTGCGTTGATGCGGAAGTAAGTCGAGAGTTCCATCGGGCAGCGGACGCCCTTGGGCACATAGACAAACGAGCCATCGGTAAATACTGCAGAATTAAGCGTCGCATAATAGTTGTCGGAATATGGCACCACGGAACCGAGATACTTCTTCACCAGTTCGGGATGTTCCTGCACGGCCTCGGAGATCGGACAAAAAATGATGCCAAGCTCGCCAAGTTTATCTTTGAAAGTTGTCGCCACCGAGACACTGTCAAACACGGCGTCGATCGCCACGCCGGCCAGCATTTCCTGCTCACGCAGGGGAATGCCCAGCTTTTCATATGTTTTCAAAAGTTCCGGGTCGACCTCATCCAAACTCTGCGGTGCATCCTCGCGGGATTTTGGCGCGGAGTAGTAGCAGGCGGCCTGAAAGTCGATATCCGGGTATTTAACCTTGGCCCAGCCGGGTTCCGTATCCTGTGACTTCTCCCACAGCCGAAAGGCGCGTAGCCGCCACTCCAGCAGCCATTCAGGCTCATTCTTCTTCGCCGAAATAAAGCGGACGGTATCTTCGTTCAGTCCAGGCGGTGCGGAACCCGCCTCGATATCTGTAACGAAGCCATATTTATAGGTGCCGTCAGTCGCCTCTTCGATGGCGCGGGCTGATTCGGTTTGTGATGTCATGTGGTCCACCCCAGGCGTAATACGCAGCGCATTGGTGTTTGTTTATTGATGATATTTTCCATGGCTTACGGCGCCACTTGTGCGGATGCAGCCTCAGGCACCCCGAAGGGTCCCTCGACAGTCATCGAAGTCAGCATGTCAGCCAGAGATACGTCAGCGAGCGCGCCTTCAATGGCATCGCTCACCCGTTGCCAGGGCGCGCGCACGACGCAAATATTTTCAAGATCACAGTGCCGCTCTTCGCCGAGGCAATCGGCAATCGCGATAGGGCCATCTACTGCTGCAATTAGCTCTGCCACGGAGATATCCGCCGGCGAGCGAGCGAGGCTATAGCCGCCCTTGGCGCCCCGCCTCGACGTCAGCAAATCAGCCTTCGCCAGCTGCTTCAGCAGCTTGCTGGCACTCGGCACCGGCACGCCCGTTGATTCCGCAACGCTCGCAGCGGTGTGCACGTCCGCAGCATGCTGCGCCATGTAAGTAGATGCGAGGACGGCATAATCCGCCATTCGGCTAATTCGTATCACGGCAGAATTCCCACAAAAACGTCAGTGGAATTTATACAGGACTAAATCGGTACGCTTTAGATATAGTTCCTGCGTGCCATGTCAACCACCTAAGTAAAAAATGGTGGTTTCAAGTCAGATTCGACGGGTCCGCCTAATCGCTGAATGCGGCTTCTGTGCGCTCGCGAATCTCATCAACGGTGATATCCGGTGCAGCCTCTGTCAGGCGCATTTTACTGTCTTCGAATTCAAAGACGCCGAGATCACTGATCACCATGTTGACCACCCCTGCCCCGGTCAGCGGCAGCGAGCATTCTTTCACCAGTTTTGCGGAGCCGTCCTTGGCATTATGGTCCATCAAAACGATGACTTTCTTGACGCCGGCAACGAGATCCATCGCGCCGCCCATACCTTTGACCATCTTGCCCGGAATCATCCAGTTGGCGAGGTCACCATTTTCGGCGACCTGCAACGCACCTAGAATGGACAGGTCCATATGCCCGCCGCGAATCATGGCAAAGCTTGCTGCGCTGTCGAAGTAGACTGACTCCGGCATTTCGCTGACAGTCTGCTTGCCGGCGTTGATGAGGTCCGGGTCGGCATCTGCCGTTTTCGGAAAAGCCCCCATGCCGAGCATGCCGTTTTCGCTTTGCAGCGTGACGTTAACGCCCTCGGGAACAAAATTTGCCACCAGCGTGGGCATTCCAATACCGAGATTGACGTAAAAACCGTCTTTCAGTTCCTGCGCAGCACGCTGGCACATTTCATCACGGGTCCAGGGCATGATCAATTCTCCCTCAGGCCATATCGGCCACTAAAAACTTTGTTGTTCAAGGCGGGCCGGCGCGTCAATCACTGACGGTCAAGCGCTCAATCCTTTTTTCATAGTCTGTGCCTTTGAGAATGCGATTCACGAACACTCCCGGCGTATGGATATGATCCGGATCAAGCGCGCCGACCTCCACGATTTCTTCGGCTTCAGCAACCGTCACCTTGCCGGCCATCGCCATAGGTGGATTAAAATTTCGGGCCGTCTTGCGGTAGACCAGATTGCCGTTGCTGTCACCCTGCCACGCCTTGACGATGGAAAGGTCGGCGACCAGGCCCGTCTCCATGACATACATCTTGCCATCAAACTCGCGGGTCTCCTTGCCATCAGCAATAATCGTGCCGTAGCCCGTGCGTGTGTAGAAGGCAGGAATACCCGCGCCACCCGCCCGGCAGCGCTCTGCCAGTGTGCCTTGCGGGTTGAACTCAAGCTCGAGCTCGTTGTTCAGATACTGTTGCTCGAAAGTCTTGTTCTCACCCACATAGGACGAGATCATTTTCTTGATCTGGCGGGTCTGTAGCAACAGGCCGAGGCCAAAATCATCGACCCCACAATTATTGCTGATCACGGTGATGTCTTTGACGCCGGAATCGCGCAA
>JABJCZ010000313.1 GCA_018668475.1 Alphaproteobacteria bacterium
CAATCTGTCCCTTGATTTGCGCACCCTGACCCGCCGCAATTTTGGCTTCGTCAAACTTGACGCTGGCATGCTGCTTCAGGTCATGCGGCAAGATGACGGACCGCGCCAGATCGACGCCATGATTGAACAATTGACCGATCATCGGATCACACTGATCGTGGAGAAGGTCGAGACCGAACGCGAACTTGTCGAGCTCCTGGACCACAACATCCACTTTGGTCAGGGCTACCTGTTTGGTGAACCGCGCGAAAGCAAGGCACTCCAGTAAACGCCCGCGCGTGCCTCGAGTGAGGTGAGGCTTTCCAATTGCCGCCGGGAATGGCAAAAGAGCGGCACAATGAACATCACACAAATTGACGGCCTGCGGACTCTGGCGCCGCACTACGATGGCTATATCATCGACATCTGGGGCGTCGTCCACGGTGGTGGCGACGTATATCCGGAAGTCGTGGAATGCCTTGAACAACTGCGACGCGCCGATAAGCACTCAATCTTTCTCTCAAATGCGCCACGCCGCGCTGCCCGGGTGATTGAAGCGCTGATCGACAAAGGCATTCCGGAAGCACTCTGCCGTGATGTCCTGTCGTCTGGAGAAGCCACCCGTCTGGCTCTTGAAGCGCGAACAGAAGACGCTTTTGCCAACCTTGGACGGCACTACATCACGCTTGGCCCACCGACGGACGACGATCTGCTCGATGGACTGGACTATCACCTCACAGACGACGTGATGGATGCCGAATTTGTGCTCTGCATCGGGCTGAACCAAGGCACGACCACAGTCGAGGAGCACGATGCCGTGCTCAAGGCCGCCGCCGCCCGCCAACTGCCGATGATCTGTGTTAACCCGGACCGGGTGGTGGTCCGGCTGGGTCGGCGCGAATTTTGTGCTGGCGTCCTGGCTGATCACTATGAGGCACTTGGCGGTGCCGTCCACCATGTCGGCAAGCCGTACCGCTACGTTTATGACCTGTGCTTCGAGCGACTGGCCGCCGGTGCACGCAAACGGGTGCTGACCATCGGTGACGGGCCGGAAACGGACATACGCGGCGCCAACAATGCCGGCCTCGACGCGCTTCTCGTCACCGGTGGGCTCGTTGCTGACTCTCTTGGCCTGGAGCGCACGCACGCTGCACCGGCGGATGATCTGAGCGCTATTTGTACAGACGCGAACGTGCACCCGGTGGCGGCGGTGCCAACGTTTCGCTGGTAGTAGCAACGCCACTTACACAGGTTGGTCAACACAAGTTCATTGGCATGTGGCCAGCTGGGCGACGATATTCACGATTATGACCACCGCATTGAACCGATCCCTGCCCGCAACTCCCTTCCGACCGCAAATTGCGGTTGTTGCCGTTGCGCTGGCCTTGATCGCCGGCGGTACCGGATATCTTGGCCTTGCGGTATCCGGACGTCAGGCGGCGCTACTGATTATCGGCAGCGCATTGGGCATTGCGCTCTACCATGCAATGTTCGGTTTTACAGGCGCGTGGCGACGATTTCTGACCGACGGACGAGGCCAGGGAGTACGGGCGCAACTGATCATGCTGGCGATGGCAAGCACCGCCTTTGCCCTGCTGCTGACATTCACAGGCGGGCTCGGTGCGGCAATTGCGCCCATCGGTGTTTCGGTAATTGCGGGTGCGTTCCTGTTTGGTATCGGCATGCAACTGGGCGGTGGCTGTGCTTCAGGTACGCTCTTTACCGTTGGCGGCGGCAGCACGCGTATGGGATTGACCCTCATCGGTTTTGTCGCCGGTTCCGTTATCGGCACGTTGCATATGCCGTGGTGGCTCGCTCAGCCGGCGTTTAGCGGCGTATCAATGTACCGCGAGCTTGGCTGGGCCAGTGGCCTTGGTCTTCAGCTCGCCGTCATGGCCGCGCTCTACGCTGTAACCGTATTTCTCGAACACCGTCGGCACGGCTCACTGGAGCAGGGACAGCGGCTGACTGGCGGTTTGGATCGGATTTGGCGCGGCGGCTGGCCGTTGCTGTGGGGAGCCGGGGCTCTTGCGGCACTCAACGTTGCGACATTGCTGGTTGCCGGCAGACCATGGGGCATCACTTGGGGCTTTGCTTTGTGGGGCGCCAAGATTGTTGACGCCGCCGGAATTGATATGTCGGCTGCTGCTTACTGGCGCTGGCCCTACCCGGCGCGCGCCCTTGCGGCGCCATTAGCCGAGGACATTACATCAGTCATGAATATCGGAATTGTTTGCGGCGCCCTGCTGGCTGCCGGCCTCGCCGGCAAGTTCAGCCCGATCCTGCGCATACCCTTGCCCAGTATTGCCGCGGCGATATTTGGCGGGCTGTTGCTCGGCTACGGTGCGCGGCTCGCTTTCGGCTGTAACATTGGCGCACTGTTCAGCGGTATTGCCTCGGGCAGTCCGCATGGGTGGCTGTGGCTGGTATTTGCGTTGGTCGGCACCTATGCCGGCATTCGCTTGCGCCCGATGTTTCGTCTCACCGCAGCGCCCACCACGGCAACCGCATGAACATCGGCTTCATCGTGCGTCACCGCATGTTGTTACGCGGCGCTCTGGCAGCGGTCGTACTCGGCGCAATTGCGTATGGGTTGTCGCAGCGCGGAGAGATTGACGGCACCAACATTGAGACATGGCTCGTTGAGTTTGGGCCGTGGGCGCCGGTGGTCTTCATTGCCGCCTACATACTTGCAGCAGTACTCTTTATGCCTGGCTCCATCCTGACGCTTGCCGGGGGCGCAATGTTTGGCCCGCTTTGGGGGTCCGTCTACAGCCTGGGCGGCGCCACTGCGGGTGCGCTTCTTGCATTTCTGGTTGCCCGCTATTTATTCGCGGACTGGATGCGCGCTCGGGGCGGGAAGCATTATCGTCGGGTAATTGAAGGCGTCGATCAGGAAGGCTGGCGCTTTGTCGCAATGACCCGGCTGTTGCCGTTCGTGCCCTACAATCTGTTGAACTATGCGCTCGGCCTATCGCGCATAAGTGCCCGTGATTATACGGTGACGAGTGCGCTGTGTATGGCCCCGGCCTCTATCGGGTATGTCTGGTTGGGCCACGCCGGGCGCCAGGCCATCGCGGGTGAGGGAAACTGGATCGAGATCAGCTTGTTCGCGCTGGGCGCGTTGGCATTGGTGGTCTTTTTACCCCGCTTTATCAAACGGTTCAGGCGCTCCGGGCAAAATAATCACCCGTAACTTAGGCGGATCAACCCCGCCGGTAGAGCTCGTGGCAACTCCATAGGGCCGCTGTCAAAACAAGCAGCGCCCCGGCCTGGTGTGCCGCCGCAATCGGCACCGGCACAAAGAGCAGCAGGGTCGAAATGCCTAGCGCTAATTGAACTAGCAAACTGGCACCAACCACGAGCAGAACCCGCCGCGCGGCCATGGGGATACGGCGGGTCTGACCCAGAATTGTGAGGCCAAGGCCCGTCAGCACGGTCAACTCCGCCAGCAGCCGATGGTTAAGCTGCACGAGAGGCATATTCTCGAAAAAATTCCGCCAGAGCGGCGACATTATGAACAGGTCAGGCGGGACAATGCGCCCATCCATGAGGGGGAACGTATTGTAACCGAGGCCGGAATCAGTTCCGGCCACAAACGCGCCTGACAGCAGGGTCACGAAGACGAGCAGAACAAAGACGGGCATTAGTGTGCGCAGCAAGCGGTAGCGCCCTTCATGCTGCAGGCCGTGAGCGCGCGGCGCCAGCAGACCCATCGCGGTCCAAATTATGTAGCCATAAATGACGACCGCCAGACCGAGGTGCGCGGCTAACCGATAGGCGCTGACCTCCGGTCGATCAACGAGGCCACTGGCCACCATGTACCAGCCGAGCACCCCCTGAAGGCCACCCAGAATGAAAATGATGCCCAAGCGCAGGCCGAGGCGCAGATTCACACGCCGGCGGATCACGAAGTAGAGGAACGGGACCAGAAAAACGACGCCG
>JABJCZ010000314.1 GCA_018668475.1 Alphaproteobacteria bacterium
GAGATGGGCTACAAGCTGATGCGGATGTCGTATTCGAGCATCATCCGTGAATCGGAAGATTTTGGCGCAGCGATCATCGACGCCAAGGGCCAACAGCTTTGTGAATCGCGTCAGAGCACGCCACTGCAAAGCGGGCCGATCCCCGGTTACGTCAAAGGCGTGATGGGGCTCATGTCCGGTCGCGGAGAGACCATCAATCCCGGCGATGTGATCATTCACAATTCCGCCTACCACGGCGCAAGCCACGGCCCCGATGTCGCGTTTCTGGTGCCGGTCTTCCACAAGAAGAAACTTGCCGGGTTTTCGGTTACCACGGCGCACCACCTGGATATTGGCGCGCTCAGTCCCGGCAGTTGCGGCATCGTTGATGCCATGGACGCTTACGCCGAAGGGCTCCAGTTCAAGGCGCTCAAGGTGTACGACAAAGGCAAGCGCAACGAACCCATGTGGCAGTTCCTGCGTGACAACATCCGCGCGCCGGACCTTGTTGTGGGAGACATGGAGGCGCAGATCGCTGCGTGCCGGATTGGCGCGGAGCGTTATCTCGAAACCATCGAACGCTATGGCCAATCGACGGTTGAGGCCGCTTCCGAAGCACTGATGAGTTATTCCGAGCGCCTGATGCGCCAGGCAATCTCCGCCCTGCCCGACGGCATCTACAAGGCGGAAGGTCATGTCGACGGGTTTCTGGATGACCCGGATCGGCGGCACTACAAAATCGCCGTGACAGTGGACGTTAAGGGCAGCGAACTCACCGTTGATCTGGAGGGTACCTCGCCGCAATGCGATGACCGGCCACTCAATATGCCGCTCGAAGGCACAGTGGATTGCGCCATCTGGCTTACGATCCGCTCTATTCTGCTCGATAGCACCATCTACGGCCACATTCCTCAAAACAGTGGATTGATTCGGCCGATCAAAATTTTGGCGCCAGCCGGCTCCCTTGCTAACCCGACCTTTCCAGCGCCGACGATCGCGCGATTTGTTTCCGGCAACATCGTTGCCGACACGTTGATGAAAGCGCTTTCACAGGCAGTGCCAGAGCAGGTCAGCGCCGGTGTGGGAAATCTGAAAGTGGTGGCGTTCAGCGGGCTCAAAGCCGGCACCCATTGGGTTCATATGGATATTCACGAAGGCTCCTACGGCGGACGCAGTGGTAAGGACGCCATGGACGCCGTGGATACGCTTTATGCCAACACCCGCAATAATCCCATCGAGGACATCGAGTCCCATCTGCCCTTGCAGGTCAGCCGGTATGAATTGCGGGACGACTCCTGCGCACCCGGTGAGTGGCGGGGCGGCATCGGATCGATCCGTGAAGTAACTTGCCTGGAGGATAGTTTCATCTCCATCGAAGGTGACGGCCACGCGTTTGTGCCCTGGGGTTACGGCGGTGGAGCCAAGGGAAAATCCGCGAGTGTGTTATGGCACCGCACGGATGGAAGCACGGAGAATTTGCCTTCCATGATGCCCAATCGCAGCCTTGGCGCCGGCGAACGGGTCACGTTGACCGGCACCTGCGGCGGTGGCTATGGCAACCCGCTCAAGCGACCGCCGGCTCAGGTACGTGAAGACATTCTTGATGGCTATATTTCTGCAAAATCTGCCAAGGTCGATTACGGTGTTGTTCTGAACAGTCGTGGCGAGGTCAATACTCCGGCCACGACAAAGGCGCGAAAAGCACTCCGCGCCCGTAACGGAAGGAGCTAGGCCCATGAAAATAAAAGTTATTAATCCCAACACGACCCAGTCTATGACGGACAGCATTGGTGAGGCTGCCCGCTCTGTCGCACGCCCTGGCACCGAGATTCTCGCGGTCAGCCCGAGTTTTGGTCCGGTATCGATTGAGAGCTACTACGACGAATATGTCGCGGCAACCGGTGTGCTGGATGAAATTCGCAAGGGCGATGCCCAGGAAAACATCGATGCCTACGTCATCGCATGCTACGGCGATCCTGGCCTGCATGCAGCCCGCGAACTGACCGACAAGCCGGTCATTGGCATTGCTGAGGCATCCTTGTATATGGCGTCAATGCTTGCCGGACGATTTGCCATCGTGACCGTAATACCGCGCATTCACATGATGCTTGAGGAGATGGTGCGCGGCTACGGCATGTCGGAAAAGTGCCCGGATATCTATTGCACGCCGATCTATGTGCTCGACATTGAGGAAGACCCGGTCTCCTCTATTGAGAAGTTGCGCAACGAAGTGCGCCGCGCCGTCAAAGAAGGTGGAGCGGAAGCAGTTTGCCTCGGCTGCGCCGGATTTGCCGCTTTCGCCCAGGAACTGGAAGACGAGCTGAACGTACCCGTACTGGATGGTGTGGTTTGCGCCACCAAGCAGGCCGAGGTCATGGTCGAGCTCGGCAAAAAAACATCCAAGCGTATGACCTACCGCACTCCGGAGCCGAAGAAGTTCGTCGGCATGTTCAACCATTTCAGTACCGATGGATCCACCGACGCCAAACCGCAGGCCGCCGAATAGCGAGGCCACGGCGTATGAACCCGAAAATACGAGAGGCCGGCCACATTGCCGGCCTCTTTTTTTGTCGGGATTGCCGGCCAAGACAACCCGCCGGCAATGGTGTATCAAAAGTGCCTTGCAACATGACAACAATGGGCAGCTGATCCGCCGTGATACCACGCTATAGCCGAGAGGAAATGAGCCGCATCTGGGAGCCGAAAAACCGCTTCCGCATCTGGTTTGATATTGAACGCCACGCCCTTGAGGCCCAGGTGAAGCTGGGCGTCGCCCCCAAGGCAGCGTTGACCGCCGTTGATCGCGCCGGTCGCAAGGCCATGGCCGCAATCACCGACCCTGAACCGATTGATAAAATCGAGCGTGAGACCC
>JABJCZ010000315.1 GCA_018668475.1 Alphaproteobacteria bacterium
GCGTTGGCTGGGCGATTGATGAGCACAACCGCAGTGTTGTCTCCGCTGATGTCGAGGCCCAGGTCGAGGCCGCGCGCAAAGACATCATCGCCGGCAAAGTCGTGGTGACGGACTACATGAGTCAGTAGTCGGTCGTCGTCGGTTTAGGCGTGACGGGCGCGCCTCAAGAACAGGGTACGGCGCACGCTGCCTCAAAGGCAGCGGCGCCTGCCCGCGCGCCCGGACATGCGGGCGCTATTGCGCCGGCGCTTGAGTTGCGCAACATCGATAAGTGGTTTGGCAGTGTTCATGCCAATGATCAGATTTCACTGAAGGTTGAGCCCGGCACGATCCACGGCATTATCGGTGAAAACGGGGCCGGAAAATCGACCCTGATGAGTATCGTCTACGGCTATTATCAAGCCGATTCAGGTGAAATCCTGGTCGGCGACAAGCCAGTGACCATTCGGGGCCCCGAACAGGCCATCGCCCAGGGTATTGGGATGGTCCACCAGCATTTCATGAAGGTGGACACCTTTACGGTTCTGGAGAACGTCGTTCTCGGGGCTGAGACAGGCATGTTGTTGGCACCCAGCCTGGCGACGGCACGGGCCGAGCTGGTGCGTCTGGAACGCGATTATAGCCTGGAGGTTGACCCAGATGCGATCGTCGGCGAATTGCCGGTAGGTGTTCAGCAGCGTGTGGAAATTCTCAAGGCATTGTTTCGGGGTGCCGATACCCTGATTTTGGACGAGCCCACGGGCGTACTGACGCCACAGGAAGTGGCCGATTTGTTCCGGATTTTGCGTGCCCTCCGTGAGCAGGGAAAGTCGATTGTTCTGATTACCCATAAACTGCGCGAAATCATGGCACTGACCGACAATGTGACGGTCATGCGGCAAGGCGCGGTGGTGGCCAACGTCAAGACCGCTGAAACAACCCGCGAAGACCTGGCGTCCTTGATGGTCGGACGCACGGTGCTTCTCCGCGTTGATAAAACGCCCGCACAGCCCGGAGAAACTTTTCTCGGGGTTGAAAATTTGTCCGTTCGCGACGGAAACGGGGTCGCACGGGTCAAGGGGGTGACCCTTGACGTTCGCGCCGGCGAGATTGTCGGTATCGCGGGGGTGGCTGGCAATGGCCAGTCCGAGTTGCTCGGGGCGCTGGCCGGCATATTGCCAATCGAGGATGGTCGGGTCCTGTTCAAGGGCGAAGAAATATTGAGCCGCAAGCAGACAAAAACAGCTCGCCAGATGCGAAGAATTGGCCTCGGTCATGTGCCGGAGGACCGCCACCGCATGGGGCTGATTACGTCCTTCGAAGCGAGTGAGAGCGGCATTCTCGGCTATCACCGCGACACTAAATATAATTCACGAATTCTGATGGACAGGGGAGCCGTCCTGGAAGAGACCGCCCGGCAGATGAAGGAATACGACGTTCGCCCGCCGATCCCGCGATTGCGGACGTCGTCGTTTTCGGGCGGTAACCAGCAGAAAATCGTGCTGGGGCGCGAAATGGAACGGCACCCCGATGTGCTGCTCGTCGGCCAGCCAACTCGTGGGGTTGATATTGGCGCCATTGAATATATTCACAAGCGTCTCATCGCCGAGCGCGATGCTGGCAAAGCTATCCTCCTGGTATCAGTGGAGCTTGATGAGATCATGTCGCTCGCCGACCGCATCATCGTCATGTTTGATGGTGAGATAGTTGGCGAACTGACTCAGGCTGATGCGACCGAGCAAGCACTTGGCTTGATGATGGCCGGTGAGCGCCAGGACGGGATGGCATGAGTTCTATGGGCGCGCCCACACAGGCACCGACATGGGTGACCCACGGGCTGGTGCCTGTGATCAATCTGGTGCTGGCGTTGATCATCTCCGGCCTGATCATCGCGGCAATCGGTGAAGATCCGTTCGAGGCGCTGGGCTACCTTATGTATGGCGCCTTTGGGTACCCGGAAGCTATCGGGTACACGCTCTACTACACCACCAATTTCATTTTTACCGGCCTCGCCGTGGCGATTGCCTTTCATTGCGGGCTTTTCAACATTGGCGGTGAAGGGCAGGCGTACCTAGGTGGACTCGGTGCCGGGGTCGTCGGTCTTTTATTTGGGCACTGGCCCTCACCGCTCGTCATCCTCATTGGCATACTCGCCGCCGCATCATTCGGGGCGGTGTGGGGTGTCATACCTGGCTGGCTACAAGCCAAACGCGGCAGTCACATCGTCATTACGACCATCATGTTTAATTTCATCGCGGCCGCGCTGATGAGCTATCTGATGGTCGAAATTCTGATTAATCCAGGCCAGCAGGCAGCGGAAAGCAGAACCTTCGAGGCCGGCGCATTCATTCCATTTGCCCACGATATCCTGCCTGCGCTCGGGGTCTCCATGGGCCGCTCGGCACTTAATCTCTCCTTTGTATTGGCCATTCTCTGTTCAGTGTTCTTCTGGTTCTTCATGTGGCGCACGCGCTGGGGTTATGAAATTCGCGCAGTCGGCCAGAATGAGACAGCCGCCGTCTATGCCGGCATTTCGCCCAGCCGCGCGATCATCGTGGCCATGGCAATATCTGGCGCGCTTGCTGGGCTGGTAGGCGTGAATGAAATTCTCGGCGTCCACCACCGGTTACTGATGGAGTTTACCGCGGGCTACGGGTTCGTCGGAATCGCGGTGGCGCTGATGGGGCGCAACCATCCGTTGGGCATCTTTCTGGCGGCATTGCTGTTCGGCACGCTGTATCAGGGGGGGCAGGAAATTGCCTTTGATATGCCGCGGGTCAACCGCGATATGGTGGTGGTCATTCAAGGCCTGGTGATCCTGTTTTCCGGCGCGCTCGAAAATATGTTCCGCCCTCGCATCGAAGCGTTTTTCATTCGCCGGCCCCGCGCCGTCGCGGCAGCTGAATAGGGCGGGCGCATGGGCGACACAGTCCTTTGGTTCATTCTGGTTTTCGACGCCACACTTCGGGTGTCGACGCCGCTGGTATTGGCAGCGTTCGCCGGCATGTTCGCGGAGCGCTCGGGCATTGTTGATATCGGTCTTGAAGGAAAAATGCTCGGCGCCGCATTTGGTGCAGCGACGGTGGCTCTGGTTACCGATTCCGCCTGGCTGGGTTTGCTCGCGGGTATCGGAGTGTCGGTCACTCTGGCGATGATCCACGCTTTTGCTTGTGTCACCCATCGTGGCAACCAGGTGGTATCAGGGATGGCGCTCAATATCATGGTGGCGGGTCTTGCCCCGGCGCTCTCCCTCGCCTGGTTCGGTCAGGGGGGGCAAACGCCAATGATTGAGGAGGGCGGGCGCTTTCGGCCAATACATTTCCCGTTCGCAGACCGCTTGTCGGATGTGCCATTTGTCGGCGAGGTCTACAGTGAGCTCATAAGTGGTCACAACATAATCGTCTATGTCGCAATGGGCATGGTGCCGCTGGCCGGCTGGTTCATTTACCGCACCCGATTCGGACTGCGTCTTCGCGCCGTCGGAGAATCTCCGGAGGCGGTCGATACTGCGGGTATCTCAGTTGCCGGCATGCGCTACCGGGCGATGATCATATGCGGCATCCTGTGTGGCGTTGCGGGCACATACCTCGCCATTGCGATGAACACACTGTTTATCCGCGATATGTCGGCAGGCATGGGCTATCTTGCGTTAGCAGCACTCATTTTTGGCAAGTGGAAGCCGCTGCCAACCCTGCTGGCCTGTTTCCTCTTTGCATTTGCAGATGCCGTGCAGGCGCGCCTGCAGGGTGTGGATGTTCCCGGTGTCGGTATCATTCCGGTTCAAGCCATTCAGGCACTGCCATATGTACTGACTGTTCTTCTTCTGGCTGGCTTTGTGGGCAAGGCAGTGCCACCAAAAGCCAGCGGCATACCTTATGTGAAAGACCGATGAGCAATTCTGCGTTTGATGAGATGGTCGTTCTGGCGCGCGCCGCGCAGGAGAACGCTCACGCGCCATATTCCAACTTTCACGTCGGCGCTTGTGTGCGCACCGAGAGCGGTGCGCTTTATGCGGGCTGTAACGTTGAAAACGCGGCTTATCCTCAAGGCCAATGTGCCGAGGCCAGCGCTATCGGCAACATGGTAACGTCCGGGGGCCACCGAATTGTCGAAGTCGTCGTGATCGGCGGCGGGGAACGTTTGTGCACGCCGTGTGGCGGGTGCCGGCAGCGGTTGACCGAGTTCTGCGACCCGGATACGCCGGTTCACATTTGCGGAACCGAAGGCCTGCGGAAAACACTGACAGTCGCAGATCTCATGCCGTTCGCGTTTGTCGCGGACAATCTGGACAAATCATGATTTCTGATCCGGCGCTGGCTGCTAACACGATTGCTGAAGCCGCTCCCGGTTTTGCACCGGCCTATGGGCTGGTCCTGGGCACGGGGTTTGGCATCGTGGCCGACGCAATTGATCCCGTGGCTGTTATTGCCTATGGCGACCTCCCGGGGTTTGCGGAGACCGCCGTGGAGGGACATGCGGGACGGCTGCTTCTCGGTCATCTGGCTGGCGTGCCAATTGCCTGCCTTCAGGGCCGCGCGCACCTGTATGAGGGCCATTCGCACAATTCGGTGGCACTACCGGTCAGGGCGCTTCGTCTCGCGGGTTGCCATACCATGATACTGACGAATGCCGCCGGTAGCCTGGTCGAAACCGTCGGGCCCGGATCATTGATGATGCTGACAGATCACATCAACATGCTTGGCCGCAACCCGTTGATGGGCCCGAACGACGAGCGGCTCGGCGCCCGTTTCGTTGAAATGACGGACGCTTATGACCCCGGGTTGCGTTCGACTTTATCCGATGCTGCGCGGGCTGAAGGCATAGAGCTGAACGAAGGCGTCTACATAGCGGTTCTGGGCCCGAACTTCGAGACACCCGCCGAGATCAGAGCCTTTCGAGCATTGGGGGCGGAC
>JABJCZ010000316.1 GCA_018668475.1 Alphaproteobacteria bacterium
AACGGCGCTGGCGATGCTTTTGCTGCTGGTGCGCTGGACGCACTTGTGGCTGGCGCGACGACGGACGCAGCCCTGGAGCGTGGCCTTGCTGCTGGCGCCTTTACGGCGGCGTCGGTTGGGTCGAATGCCGACGGACTGAGCGCTGCGACGCTTGATCAAATGGCTCGCGACTGAAGCGACACACACCATAATGACCCACGCCGTCATTTATGCTGTGATGGCAGAGTCAAAACAGGGGGAGACAGATTATGAGTGATTTGGCATTTGCCGGCCTCGTCGAGGTTGGCCGGAAAATCCGTGACGGCGAGCTTACGTCGGTTGCCGTTACCGAAGCGATGTTTGAGCGGATCGATCGCCTGGACGATACCTATCACAGCTATGCCCGGCTGATGCGCGACAGCGCGCTCGCTGACGCCGCCCGGGCGGACGCAGAAATCGCTGCCGGCACACGCCGCGGCCCGTTGCACGGCGTGCCGGTTGCGGTGAAGGATCTTTGCGATACGGCAGGCGTTGTAACCGCCTGCGGTATCCCGATGTTCAATGATCGGGTGCCTGAAAAGGACGCTACCGTTGTGACCCGATTGCGCGACGCGGGCGCGGTCATTCTCGGCAAGCTGCAGATGACAGAGGGCGCGCTGGCCATGCATCACCCGGATATCATTCCGCCGGTGAACCCTTGGGTACCTGGTCGTTGGTCCGGTTCATCCTCAAGCGGTTCGGGCGTTTCGGTGGCCACCGGGCTCGCCTATGGTTCACTTGGCAGTGATACCGGTGGCTCGATCCGTTTTCCGGCACTGTGTGATGGCGTTGTCGGAATCAAGGGAACCTGGGGTCGGGTGAGCCGACATGGCGTGTTTCCTCTGGCCGATACGCTGGATCACATTGGTCCACTGACGCGCAGCGTGGAGGATGCTGCGGCCATGCTTGGCGCCATTGCCGGGCGCGATGAGGCTGACCCGACGTCCCTCACGGCACCTGTGCCGGACTATCTGGCTGATATTACGTCCGGGGTTAAAGGGCTCAAAATTGGTATTGATCGGAAATATTGTTCCGATGGTGTTGACCCGGTAATCACAGCTACCGTTGAGCGTGGTGTGGCGGCATTGGCTGACGCTGGTGCCGAAATCGTTGATATCACCATGCCGCCAACGGACGAGGCCACGCGGGGCTGGAGCATTATTTGCATTTGCGAGGCGGTCGTCGGCCATCGGGAGACATTCCCGGAGCGATCAGACGAGTATTCTGATGTGTTTCAGGGGTTACTGGAAGCCGGCACCAGAGTGCCCGGCCCGACCTATGCCGCGGCAAACATTGCCCGGCGCGAACTGGTTGGCGGCATCGACGCCTTGCATGAGCAGGTTGACCTGATTGCCACCATCGTGGTGCCTGACCTGATTCCGACGTTGGCTGATTTTGTTGCCCTTGGTGAAGACGCTGACGGGCTGGCTCGGTTGGTGCGTTACACCAGCGTGGCCGACCTGACAGGGAATCCGACCATTTCCCTACCGGCCGGGTTTGACACGAACGGCGCCCCGCTTGGCATCCAGTTCATGGGCCGTCCGCTTGAAGAGAGTCTGTTGTGCCGGGCTGGCTGGGTTTATCAGGAAGCCTGTGACTGGCGCGGTACGCGACCGGAGATTGCTGGCGACTAGGCACCAGTTGGCACAAGGGAATGCGGCTGGCAGATCTCTGATATCTGCCGTCGCATTGCTTGCGCGTCGGCCACCGAAATCGGGTGAAACCGGAATACTTCGTTGGGTCGCGCCTGGCCGAGCTTGGGAAAAGCAGCCGTCGGCACGGTGTAGGGCACTATAAAGCCGCCCAGCGTCAGCCCCTCGTTGAGTAAAATAACCGGCGTGTCGCCGCACAGGTTGATACCGCCGAATGGATAGCCAATATCCACACAATTGGACGGGTGCGAGCCGTGCTCCGGTGCCTTGTTCAGGGCGCGTTCGGCAAACAGCAGCTCAGGTCCATCAAGGCGTATGCCCATGCGGTTGGCCTTGGCGGAGACGCCCCAGTCCGTCGCAAAGAAGAGCTTGTGCCCGGCGTCGGAAATCCAGTCGTCGCTGGGGCCGACCACTACTTCTATGTCCCAGCGCCCCGTGGACGAAATGACAGGGCGAATGGCTTCCGGCGCGCTGAGCGGTGCGGGGGTATCGGCTGGGTTCAGCGGTATAGCG
>JABJCZ010000317.1 GCA_018668475.1 Alphaproteobacteria bacterium
TGACAAGCATATGAATGCGGTGATTAGCGCCTGTCACGACGCCGATGCGGATGACGATACGCGGTTTGACCCTCGCGAAAACCGGGCACTCGCCAAGGCGGTGCGTGGTGCGCGCGAGGTCATGCTGCCGGAAAGCTACATTCAGCGGATCATTCACTATGCCCGTCAGGGCTTTACGTCTATCGAACTGCCAACCTACGACACTGATTGGCAATCGGACGCCTATCTGACGGTCTCTGGCCAGAACTCCAACAATTCCGTGCGCGTCACCAATGCGTTTTTGGACTGCGTGACCAACGATGAGGACTGGAACCTTTATCGCCGCAAGGACGGAGAGATCCACAAGACCATCAAGGCACGCGATTTGTGGGAGCAGATTGGCTACGCCTCCTGGGCTTCGGCAGATCCTGGTATTCAGTTCGACACCACCATCAACGAATGGCACACCTGCCCCGCTGATGGGCGGATCAATGCCTCCAATCCGTGTTCGGAGTACATGTTCCTCGACGACACGGCCTGCAATCTCGCCTCGCTTAACCTGATGACGTTCCAGCGCGCAGACGGCTCGTTTGACGTCGCCGCATTCGAGCACGCAACGCGGCTGTGGACGATGACCCTCGAGGTATCGGTGCTCATGGCACAGTATCCCTCGCCCGAGATCGCCGAGCGTTCCTATAAATACCGGACGCTGGGCCTCGGATTTGCCAATATTGGCGGCATGCTGATGGCGTCCGGCATTCCTTACGACAGCGACGAAGGCCGAGCCATCTGTGGCGCGATCAGCGCTATTATGACCGGCACAGCCTATGCCACATCGGCCGAGATGGCCGGCGAACTTGGCGCTTTTCCGGGGTATGCCCGAAACGCCGACGCAATGCTCAGAGTTATCCGCAACCATCGCCGGGCGGCTCATGGCGAAAGCTCAGGCTTTGAGGAGCTTTCCATTGCGCCGGTGCCGCTCGATCGCGCCAACCTGTCGGATTATCGGCTGGGCGACGCGGCCAGTCGGGCCTGGGACAAGGCGCTGGAGCTTGGTGAAAAACACGGGTATCGCAACGCCCAGTCCACGGTAATTGCGCCCACCGGCACGATTGGTCTGGTAATGGACTGCGACACCACCGGCATCGAGCCTGACTTTGCCCTGGTGAAGATGAAAAAACTCGCTGGCGGCGGCTATTTCAAGATCATCAACCGCTCCGTGCCTCGCGCGCTAAAGTCACTTGGCTACAGCGAGGACCAGGCTGAGGATATGGTGCGCTATGCGGTTGGCAACGGTACGCTGGAAGGTGCGCCGGGAATAAATCACGAAAAGCTGATAGAGAAAGGCTTCTCACGCTCGGTTATCGATAGCGTGGAGCGCGCACTTGAAGGCGCATTTGAAGTTAAATACGCCTTCAACGAATGGACCGTAGGTCGGGATTTCTGCCTCCGGGTGCTGGGCGTTACGGAAGCGCAGCTGCAAGATGTCACGTTCGACTTGCTAAACCACCTCGGTTTCACAAAACAGGAAGTGGATGACGCCAACGTATTCTGCTGTGGCGCCATGACGCTTGAAGGCGCGCCACACCTGAAAGACGAGCACCTGCCAGTGTTTGATTGTGCCAACCGCTGCGGCCCGCGAAGCACCCGCTGGTTGTCCGCTGAAAGTCACATTCACATGCTGGCATCTGCCCAGCCGTTCATTTCCGGCGCGATCTCCAAGACCATCAATCTGCCGAACAGTGCCGACATCGAAGCCTGTAAGGACGCCTACATGATGTCCTGGAAGCTGGGCCTCAAAGCGAATGCGCTGTATCGCGACGGCTCCAAACTTTCACAGCCACTGAGCGCGATGTCTCTCAGTGAAGATGAAGCCGTGGATATCTCGGAGAAGAGCCAACAGGAAAAAGCCGCTCACGTTGCCGAGCGGATTGTCGAACGGATCATCGTCAAGGCCGGAGAGCGCAAGCGGCTACCCCATCGTCGTCGCGGCTACACCCAGAAAGCGATTGTGGGCGGGCATAAACTCTATCTTCGCACCGGCGAGTTTCAGGATGGCAGCCTCGGCGAGATTTTCATCGACATGCACAAGGAAGGTGCTGCCTTCCGCAGCCTGATGAACAACTTTGCCATCGCCATCTCCATTGGCCTGCAATATGGCGTGCCGCTGGAGGAATACGTCGACGCCTTCACGTTCACGCGCTTCGAGCCGGCTGGTTTTGTCGAAGGAAACGATGCGATCAAGCGAGCCACGTCCATTCTCGACTACATGTTCCGGGAACTGGCGATCTCGTATCTCGGCCGCAGTGACCTGTCGCATGCCGAGCCGGACGATTTGCTGCCAGACGCCATCGGCCGCGGCAATGAAGAAGAGCAAATGGGCGCGACAGAACTAACTCGCGACAACGGCAACATCGCCGCTGCAATTGAGAATACCGGCGTCAGCGCCGGATACGTTCGTCGAAATCTATTGGTGCTGAACGGCGGAATGGACACCCCATCGGCGCAAATTCAGGAGCAAGTTGAGACGACAATTACACCGGCGGTAGCGAGCGGCGGCGGCGCGACGATGGCCGTCGCGATTGACACTACAGTTGTGGCAGATGCATCGGTCACCATTCAGATGGAAGCGATGCGGTTGGCGAGACTAAAGGGATATGAGGGCGAAGCCTGTCAGGAATGCGGCAATTTCACACTATTGCGGAATGGCACCTGCATGAAGTGTGACACTTGTGGCTCGACCAGTGGTTGCTCCTAACGACCGTCCATCTCCCGCGGTCATAACCACTGGAACTAGTGGGGTGCGCAAACAGCGCACCCCATTTTTTCCCGACTGACCGGGCTCAACCTACAGCGCGAAGTCAACAAGCACATTCCGCTGAACCTGCGCATTGGCATCAACACGGGCGCTATCACCACCGGCCTGCTGGGGCCTGAGAA
>JABJCZ010000318.1 GCA_018668475.1 Alphaproteobacteria bacterium
CCAACGCCACGGTACCATCGCGGTAATAGTCAAACCGGATGCCCTCAAAATTTCGCCGCCCGCGATTTACTGGCAGGTCCGCTCCCCACCAGTCGGCAACCCGCGCATAGGTGATGCTGCGCCCCGGCTCAACCTTCGCTACCCGATACGGCCCGCTGCCCATAATCGGTTCCAGCGTAGTCGCCTCGAAATCACGCCCCTCAAACAGAGCCTTTGGCAGCACTGGCAATTGCCCCATGATCAACGGCAGCTCGCGATTGATTCCGCCGGAAAAACTGAACCGCACACGGCGCGCGCCCAGATCTTCTGCCGTCGCCACATTGGCGTAGTAAAGACGATAGTGGGGATGCCCCCGGGCTTTCAGTGTTTCAAATGAAAAAATGACATCCGCCACGGTAATGGGCGAACCGTCGTGCCATCGCGCGGTTGGCCGCAACGTAAAGGTGACCGAGGAACGGTCTTCGGGAAACTCAATTCGCTCGGCGATCAGCCCGTAGGAGGTGAACGCTTCATCGCTTGATTCCGTCATCAGGGTTTCGAAGGTCAGACCAAGCCCGGCTGCCGGCACACCCTTCAGCGTAAACGGGTTCAGCGAATCGTAGGTGCCGACGCTCGACAGGATAATTTTTCCACCCTTGGGCGCCGCCGGATTTACATAATCAAAATGCGTAAAATCGGGGCCATACTTAGGGCTCCCGTGCATGGCAACCGCATGGCCATCAAATGCCTGCACCGGGCTGATAAGCACTGCAACAGCGAGCAGTCCAACCACCGCGATGAAGCCATGCCAGACATAGCGATGCACGCCCGGACTATCCCGCGCCGCCGCGATAGGCATCAAGCTTTGCCTTCTTGTCCACATCCAGCCACCAGGTATCGAGGCCCATATCGTAAAGTGGCTTTGTGGCAGGGCGGGAGAACTTGTCCCAGTAAACGATATTGTGCTGACCCTTGTACCACTGCGGCACCATGTAGTGGCCCCACAACAACACACGGTCGAGGGCGCGGGCGGCGGTTACCATGTCAGCACGGCTGGTTGCATTCAGCACCTTGCTGATCAGCGCGTCCACCGCCGGGTTCTTGATCCCGGAGGAATTAAGCGTGCCATACTGGTCCGCCATTTCCGATCCGAAATAAGTCCAGAGCTCAGCCCCTGGCGACAACTGCTGAACGAATCGCCGGGTGGTAATATCAAAGTCATGTTCCTCCAGTCGCTTGACGAACTGAGTAACATCGACGAGCCGCAGCGAAACCTCGATGCCGAGTTTTTCAAGATTGCGGGCATAGGGCCCGATCACCCGCTCAAAGGTGCGTTCGAAATAGAGAAACTCAATTTCCAGAGCTTCGCCCGTCTCGGCATGGACCCGCTTTCCATCTTTCGAGTTCCATCCGGCTTCCTTCAGCAGCCGCGAGGCAGTGCGGAGGTTCCGCCGGCTATTGCCTGAACCATCCGTCACCGGCGGCTCGAAAGGCTGAGTGAACAGTTGTTCCGGCACCTGCCCCCGCCACGGTTCCAGCAAAACCAACTCGGCCTCGGACGGCAACCCGCGCGCCGCCAATTCAGAATTTTCGAAATAACTCGCCATGCGGTCATAGGCGCCGAAGAAAATGTTCTCGTTGGTCCATTCGTAGTCAAACGCGAACGACAATGCCTCCCGCACACGGGGGTCCTGAAACTTTTCGCGTCGGGTATTGATAAAGTAGGCCTGCACGCCCGAGGGCGTGTTGTCCGCCAGCGTCTCCTTTATCAATACGCCGTCCTCGACCGCCCGAATATCGTAGGCCGTGGCCCAGGTTTTTGACGTGAACTCCTCGTGAATATCAAATTCAGCCGCCTTCAGGGCCTCCACCAGCACGTCCCGATCGCGGTAATAGTCGTAGTGGATCAGGTCAAAATTATGACGCCCCCGATTGACCGGCAGATCCGCCGCCCAATAATCAGGCACGCGCTCCAGCACCACTGCCCGGCCCGGGTCGATGGTCTTGAAGCGATAGGGCCCGCTAGCCGGCGGCGGCGTCAGCGTCGTGCGATCAAAGGGGTTGGCCTCATAATGCGCCTTCGGCAGCACCGGTAGGCCGCCAATAAGAAGCGCCAGTTTGCGATTCTCAGTATCGGTAATGTGATAGGTGACCTCGCGCTGCCCGGTCTTCTCAACACCTGACACGCCACCCAGAATAATCCTGTAGTTCGGGTGGCCCTTCTCGATCAGCACATTGAAAGTGAACACCACATCATCCGCCGTGATCGGCGTGCCATCATGCCAGCGCGCCTCCGGCCTCAGCACAAACCGCACCCAACTGTAATCTGCCGCCCGCTCAACGCTCTCGGCGATCAATCCGTAAGCGCTGTCTGGCTCGTCAAATGACGACGCAAGTAACGAATCGAACGGCAGGCCAGCACCGGCGGCGGCAACACCTTTAAGAATGAACGGATTAAGATTGTCAAAGGAACCGACGGTCGCATACCGGACCTCACCGCCCTTGGACGCATCCGGATTAACGTAGTCAAAATGCGTAAAATCGGCGCCGTATTTAAGGTCGGCAAACAGCGCCAGGCCGTGGGCCGCG
>JABJCZ010000436.1 GCA_018668475.1 Alphaproteobacteria bacterium
GCAGGACTCATCCGCACACAATGTAATAGGCGGTTGGTATCCTTCCAGGGCATCATCTTCGCCTCGTGGTAATGGCTGTTCAATCATCTTAATCCCAAGCGCCTTGAATTGAGGTGCCAATTCCACTAACTGTGAAAAGCTCCACCCCTCATTAACGTCTACCACAATATTGGCATCGGGGCGCGCCTTGCAAACGGCGCTAATCCGTTCCAATGGCAATTCTCCATCTAGCTTAACTTTGATCTGGCGAGAGGTAATAGCCTTGGCTTTGTCCGCCATTTCTTCAGGGGTATCAATAGTGACAGTATTCACTGTACGCACTGGGAAGGGTGCCATACCGGTTAACTCAAATATGCTTTGATCAGATTTCTTCGCCTCAATATCCCAAAGGGCGCAGTCAATTGCATTACGTGTGCCCCCCAAAGGTAGCAGAGACTGCAATTGGTCACGGCTAATACCGGATTCCAGTTTTGGTAGAATCGCAAGAGCCTGCTGAAACATGCTTTCAGCGGTTTCGTCCAGATAATAAACGCCGGTCGCTTCCCCACGACCGGTAACGCCGTTTTCAATAATACTGACGACCAAAACATCACAATGTGTCCATGTGTGACCTGTAATAACGAACGGCTCCATCAATGGCCATGATTCAATATCCAGCTTAACTTGCCGCATAAACTAACCTTCTCATACAAATTCGGTCAAAATTTTATCAACTATTGCATCGCAACCATCAAGAATCGGATCAACACAAGGCAAACCCAGCTCCGCAGAAAGCTCTTCCAAATAGGATTTTCCTTTTTCAACATCAAGGCCAGAAGTGTTAACACAAATCCCTACACAACATACGTTGGGGTTTGTTAGCTTAGCTGTTCGCAAATGCAAGTTAATACACTCAGCCACACTGGGCAGGGGTATATGGTTTGCGGTGTCGATCACCTCTCGAGTTGGATCATGACACACCACAATAGCATCAGGCTGGGAACCATGCAGTAGACCCAGACTCACACCCGCATAAGATGGGTTAAACAGAGATCCTTGGCCTTCAATGATATCCCAATGATCTTCAGAGTTCGTAGGTGATAAAACCTCGGAGGCACCAGCAATAAAGTCGGCCATTACGGTATCAATGGGCACCCCCTCACCGGTAATCATAATACCCGTTTGCCCTGTCGCGCGAAAATCAACATTTATGCCCCGATCCTTCATACACTGAGTGATAGAAAGTGCCGAGTACTTTTTACCAATAGCGCAGTCTGTTCCTACGGTCAGCAACCTCCTGCCGGAGCGTTTTAAGCCCGTACCTATTGGCAGATTATCCGCGGAGGTACGAACATTAACCAGACGAGCGCCAGACGACTCAGCAGCTGCCACGAGGCTGGAAAAGTCCTCTAATCGGCAATGCAGGCCACTTACAATATCAAGCCCAGCAGCAGCAGCTTCCTCCAATAGGCAGATCCAGCGCTGGTTAATTTGCCCGCCGGTAGGGGCAACTCCAATCACAACACTTTTTACTCCTCTATCTATCGCCTCAGAGATTGACAAATCTGAGACGCCCAAATCTACAAGGCAGTTGTCAAAACGTAGCTGACCTGCCACTTTTTCTGGGCACCACTGCACCAACCCTGCACCTGTTTTGGCATCGACTAACTCCTGAGTATCTCCCAATATGATCAAATATGGCCACCTCAAAGTAAGAGAGCTCGAACCTTTATTTTTTAATTCATCCATATTCAATTCACTCCAAAATGGCCCTTAATATGCCTATGTTTTAGTACTTGCCCGGGTAGTGCAGTCGTTAACTCGCCATCCTGTATAGCTAGCTGACCATTAATCAACAGATGTTTTACCCCGGTACTGTATTGATGGGGCTCAAGGAAAGTGGCGTTATCGGTAATGGTCTTATCATCAAAAATCACCAGATCCGCATAATTACCGATCTTTACTACACCTCGTTCGTGCAACCCCAATCGCTGTGCAGATTGCCCCGTCATTTTATAAATCGCCTGCTCTAGGCTCAGCACCCCTCGAGCGCGTACATAGGTTGATAGCACCCGCGGAAACGAACCATAGGTTCTCGGGTGGTAGTGCTTATCCTGATTAATGGCAAGATCACCGTCGGAATTAATCATGGTATGGGGATACAACAGAAATCTTTCTATATCTGCCTCATCCATACTGTGATAAATAGCTGTAAAACGACCCTGAGACTGCAAGTCGATCAAACTTTCCACAACGGC
>JABJCZ010000455.1 GCA_018668475.1 Alphaproteobacteria bacterium
AAATTAAATGGAATCAAAACAAGTATTATTGAAAGAGATTTTAGAGGGACGTTTCGCGAACCTCTTGAGTGTAACTGTAGCTAACTCAGACCCTACAACTTCGATTATAATCGCCCCCTACTCCGCCGAAACATGCAACTTCCCCCCCATCGCCGCCATCGCCGCATCAATCTGCTGTAAGTGTGTCGTGTGGTGGATGTCGAGGAGGCGGTCTACTTGCGGGCGGTGAAGGGCGAGGCGACGACCGAGTTCGGCTTTACTGACCTTTTGCTTTCGCATGGTTTGGTACAGCAGCACCTTAATCGCCGTTTGGGTTGCCAATTCGACGCCGGTCTTGGATACCTTGCCAGGCGCAGGGATATCCTCACGCGCCGCGATCCTGGCGGCGATGGCTTCTTCAACGGCATCCACGGCATGGCTCAGAGCATCGTCGTTATCATCACCAAAGGTCGTGACTTCGGGGAAGTCAGGTGCCGTGGCTAAGACGGTGTTGTTGGTATCTTTCTGTAATTTGATTGGATATTTGAGCATTTGGCCCTGCCCTTTATTTGGTCATTTTTCTGTGTGTGTTTCTCTATTTTAGGCCTAGGTCTTTCAAGATTTTATTCACAAGGCCTGTGCCTAATTCTTTGCCGCTGCCATGCATGGGGAGTTGCGTCTTCTTTCCATCACGCATAACCGTCAAATGACCGGAACCACCTTTATGAGTTTCAAAGGTGCAGCCATTCTTTTTCAGGTACTTCCTGAGTTCCTTCGTATTCATAGGGGAATTGTATGCAACATTTATGTTGCATGCAACATTTATGTTGCATGCAACAAATTTGTTGCGTCAATGGGGTTGTGGCATTTGGACTTTACTCACCATCCTTCGCCACGCGCTTTCAGCGCTTCTCTGGATGAGGTCTTTTTTGGGTGGGTAGAGGAAAAACGCCTGCCATACCCCCCGCCCTCATCCAGAGGAGCCGCGTGAGCGGCGTGGCGAAGGATGGTGGGTGGAGTTCCGTCGATCGGACCGCACCCTAACTCCGATCCTTCCCCTCATAAACCTCCAGCACTCGACTCGCGTCATCCTTGGCCCAGCCTGCGGCCTCCGCGCGCTGGAACATTTTACGTGCTGCGGGAACAACCTGCAGGTCGATGCCGTGTTCTTTGGCGAGGTCGATGGCAATACCCATGTCTTTCGCAAAAATTTCCACTGCCCCCCTGGGCGCAAAATCCCGTTCGAAAAATCTTGGGCGCATGGAGTCCCACATGGCGCCCCGGACAGAGCCCGCGCCCAAACATTTCTCCATACTTTCGTGGCTGAGACCGGCGCGTTCGCCGGTGATGACGACTTCGGCCAACAAGGCGGTGACCGAGTTCACATAAAGATTGGTTACGACTTTCATGGTCGCCCCCGTGCCGACGTCGCCGGTGTGCGATGTGTCAGCCGCCAAAGGTTCCAATATTGGGCGCACCCGGTTGAACGTCTCTTCCGTACCGCCAACCATGAAGGTAATGACCCGATCATCGACTTTGTTGTGCGAGCCTGAAATCGGCGCGTCCAACATTTCGATCCCGTGGCCGGAGAGTTTATCGGCAAGGTCAATTTGAAAGGCCGGGGCCATGGTGCTCATTTCAACGTGGATGAGGCCTTCTTTTTCAGCCTGCACAATGCCATTGGGCCCGAGGGTGTTTTCTTCAATGTGCTCAGGTTTCAGCAGAATACTAAAGGTGATGTCGCTGCGTTGGGCGACGGTCTTGGAATTTGCAACAGGGGTTCCGCCTTCGGCTTCGAACATTTTCATGCGGTCCGGGTCGATGTCGTAGCCGCAGAGTTCATGCCCGTCGGTCATCATTTGCCGCGCCAATGCCAGACCCATTTTACCGAGCCCGATCATGCCTATTTTTTCACCCATTTTTTTATGCCTTCTCCCTGTTGATTCTTATCCCCATCGGTGGAGGCGAATATAATAGAGACGTCACATCAACTTTCCAGCCCTCAAGAACCAGCCCTAAAAGATAAGCCCGCACGACTTGCTTCTTCCCTTGGCTCCCGTATGGTGCGCAAACGACGTCGGTTGATAACAAAGAGCCTCTTTATGAACAGCACACTCTTCCGCGTTTTTGTGCCTTTTGCGACGGGCTATATGCTCGGCTATATGGTGCGCACTGTGAACGCGGTGATCGCTCCCGATTTGGTTGCGGAACTGGGCCTAAGTGCTGGTGACTTGGGGCTCATGACCAGCATCTTTTTCGCAACTTTTGCGGCATTTCAATTGCCCCTGGGCCTGTTGTTGGATCGATTTGGTCCGCGGCGAACAGAAGCGGGTTTGATGCTGATCACCGCCGTCGGGGCTATCATCTTTGCCGTTTCACATACCGCTGCCGGATTGATTACCGGGCGCGCCCTTTTGGGTCTTGGGACGTCGGCCTGCCTGATGGCAGCGATGACGGCGTTTGTTTTGTGGTTCCCGCGGGAACGCATTCCACTGATCAATGGCTGCCAAATGGCGGCTGGAGGTCTGGGGGCTTTATTGTCGACAGTTCCTGTTGCTCACGCCGCTGAACTGATTGGCTGGCGAGGTGTGTTTTGGGT
>JABJCZ010000319.1 GCA_018668475.1 Alphaproteobacteria bacterium
AAGGATGGCCAGCGCGCAAATCTGCTGCTTTTCCTGATCCAGAACAGTGATGCGCCACTGCCCCTGCCGGCAAAGTAACCTCTAGCGGTTTTCTATTTATTGTTGGTGCCTGCTGCGAGCTGGCCCTGGATCTGGCGGCATTGAAAATTAATGCACAGATTGCGGCCGTTGAAGCGACGGCTGCGCGCGGGCGCGTCCTGTCATTTTTGGATACTCTCAATTCCGCCGGGATTGAATGCATGGTTATCAAGGGTCTTGCGACAGCAATGGTGCTGTATCCGCACCCGGCCCTGCGGTTATTGCCAGATGTTGATATCCTGGTGCGTCCACCTGATTTGCCGCGGCTGGTTGCGCATATGCGCGACGCAGGCTTCAGAACGGCGCATGTACCTGGGGCCGAACGAAAATGGGGCGCGCTTACGGTTTCCAGTTTTGCGCCCGTAACGCCGCCTGACGGTGACTTTCTGATTGATGTTCATCAGGCGGTTGATGATCCGCCAGCCAGCAACGGTGTCCCGGCGGATGAGATATTTGCCGGGTCGCGCCTAGTCGATGTGGACGGCGTTGGCCTTCGGGTGCCGGGTGTCGACCATATGTTTGCATTGTTGGTGCTCAACGCGTTTCGTGACCTCTACGAGCCGCGGGGCCTGAAGTCGCTCTTTGATGCGACGCTGGCGCTGGCCAATGCGCCGCCCGATATGGCGGTGCTCGGCGACATGGCCCGGCGCGGGGCATTTGTTCGTCGCGCGGCATTTTTTCGCGAGTTGTGCCTGGAGCTGGGGGTAGGTGATGTATCGGCGCTGGTTCCGGATTGCCGGCTTGGCCCGTTGGGCCGCCAATTGTTGCGCCGCACCGTTGACAACATGAAGTCATTCACGTTGATGCGCTTCCCGGACACTCTTAAGCTGGCTTTTGAGATGGCGTTGTATGATTCACCAACCACTATGGCGCGACGTAACGCTGGCCGGCTAATGGGCCTCGTTCGTCCGCACTCTCACGCGCTGGCCGGATTGCCTGTCGAGGCACCGGACCCATGACTGATAACACCACGTCGAGTGATGCCGGGGCCAACCCCAGCCAGGAGGAGGAGCGATCGGTTGGGCTGGATCATCATTTCGTGCAGCGTTTTACGGAACAAGTGCCGCACCATATCGCGGCTACGTTTACTGATGAGCAGATGCGCGGTGTGGTTCAGGCCTTCGGGGTCCGTCGCTGGGTCAAGCACAAGCTGGATGTCCGGTTTACTTTTCGCGCACTCGGGCGTACCTGGTATGTCGTTATGCTTGGTGGGGTCGACCGCCGGCCGCGTGACCGCAACCGCCTTGAGGGCGCGGCACACCCGGTTGTTACGGCCGGGAACATAATCTTTCTGTTCTTGGTGTCTGCAATAATGGCGGTGTTGGCGCTTGGTTTGCTTTATCTCCTCAAATCGGCCGTTGGGCTCGACCTGTTTCCGGGCGCGTCCCTCGGTTTGTGGAGTGAAGTTCAAACCGTGGTTCGGGGTCCTAAATGACAAAGAATCCGCAAATTCACCCCGTGTTGCTGAGCGGTGGGTCCGGAACACGTCTCTGGCCGCTTTCGCGCCAACTCTACCCCAAGCAACTCTTGCCGCTTGTCGGGTCGCAAACGCTGCTTCAGCAAACGGCGGCGCGGTTCACCGGTGAGGGGTTTGCGCGGCCTGTCATTATCGGCAATGCATCGCATCGATTTTTGATCGCCGAGCAAATGCGCGAGGTAGGGTTCACACCATCACGCATCGTTCTGGAACCGGTCGGGCGAAATACGGCACCGGCTGCTGTTATCGCCGCGCTGATTATCGCCGCTGACACACCTGATGATTTGCTGCTCCTCACGCCCTCGGATCACGTCATTGACGACCCTGCCGGGTTGCGCGACGTGCTTGCGGCCGCGGCAGTAGACGCAGCCGATGGGGCCCTGTTGGTTTTTGGTGTCGCGCCCAGTAGCCCCCATACTGGCTACGGCTACATCAAGGCGACCGACCATGTATTGTCGGGCGGCTCTCTCGCGGTTGAAAAATTTGTTGAAAAACCCGACGAGGATACTGCGCGGCGCTATGTGGAAGACGGCAGCTACTTGTGGAATGCCGGCATGTTTCTTTTTCGCGCGGCCACACTCATTGAAGAAATGGAGCGGCTTGACCCCGGTATGGTCGAGGCTTGCCGGCGCTCCTTTGAAAAAGCGGAAACCGACCTCGATTTCTTGCGGCTTGATATTGATGCCTTTACTGAAATCAACGGGCAGTCTCTCGATTACGCATTGATGGAGAGGACGGACCGCGCGGCGGTGCGGCCCATCGATGTGGGATGGAGCGACGTCGGATCGTGGCAAGCGCTGTGGGATATCGCGGACAAGGACGCCGCTGGTAATGTCATCGATGGTGATGTTGTGGCGATTGATGTGGCTGACAGCTACGTCCGCAGCACAGGGCCATTGGTTGCGGCGGTGGGTGTGCAGGATATGGTGATCGTCGCCACCCCTGATGCGGTGCTGGTG
>JABJCZ010000320.1 GCA_018668475.1 Alphaproteobacteria bacterium
ACATTTTTCTGGTCAAAATCCAGCAGGTTGGTCAATTTCCACCGTTCACGAACTTCCAATAGAGAGGCCTCAACCCCGCGACCCAGAAACGCCATCAGCCCTTCGCCGGGCTCCGGCTCAATGATCACCTGCATGTTCTCCTCGCCGCCCAGCCCGATATGGCGCAGTGTCACAGACATCGGACTGGCCACCACATCCTGGATTATCGCACGCGCGGTCGCAGCATCTTCCTCTGGCCCGACGACGGCCTTCGGCCCCGTATTCGCCGCTGCATCCTCGACCAGCGCAGCAAGGATTGCCTCCTGTGACTCGTCCGCCGGCGTCACTTCGGGTGCCATTTGGGGCGCCTGGGCGATGGCAACGACAATGCTGCCGACATCATATCGCGCAGCAAATTTACGCAACTCATCTGATGTCGCCTGCAGAACCCGGGCCTCCTGAATTGCCGTAATATCCGCGACATCTCCCAACGGTATAGAGACGGGCAGTAAACTTGCGTCGCTTGGCCTGTTGGCCCACGCGTCCCACCAGGAATTTGGCTCGGTCCACAGCAACGCTTGTCCGCGATCAAGGAGAACCGGCAGCACTATCATTCCATCGCTCACCGATTCGGCGAACCGGACACGGTGGCTGCGGAGATGAAGCCTCACATTCTGCGGATTGAAATTAATCGTCATTACCGCGCGGTAGCGGGTCGTCGAAACCCTTTCCTCATCGATCTCGAACCCGGCCACCAAATCTGCCACTGCCTCATCATCTTGCGGCAGAAACTGGACGTCCTCGGCCACCACCAGGCGCAAGTACAGAGACTTGAGCGCAGCCCGTTGACCACCCGCAAGCGCCGAAGTGCGGGCCTCGGCGGAGGACGCTGCCGTGGTGTCCACGACAACACCTCTGATGGTGAAAATTTCGCTCGCGCCAAGTGGCACCGCGCGGCTAACGAGGACGGTCACCCCGACAATCAGGATGACTGCGACGGCGCGCGCCACTATGTGGCACCAGCCAGTATCCTGCTCGCCAACAGGGCGCGGATGGAACATTGCAACCGCCTCGATATCCAGTATGTTCTTGACGCGTCCGAGGTGGGACGAAACGAAGAGTAGCACGAGCGAGCCGGCCATCCCAAGTCGCACCTACAAATCTGCTGGCGTAGATATTGCCGCTGGCAACGCCTTGGTCAGCGCCATCAAACCGCTGGTCGAAGCCACCGCGCGCCCTGGCGTGATGGGCTCGTTCGGCGGTTTCGGCGGGCTGTTCGACCCGGCAAAGGCTGGCTATCGCGACCCGGTGCTGGTCTCTGGCACCGACGGCGTGGGCACCAAATTGCTCCTGGCGCTCGCCACCGGTCACCACGACACCATCGGCATTGATCTCGTTGGCATGTGCGCCAACGATGTGCTCGCCCAAGGGGCCGAGCCGTTGTTTTTTCTGGATTATTTTGCCTGCGGCAAGTTGGAGGGCGACACCGCCGCTGCCGTGGTCGCCGGAATTGCCGAAGGCTGCCGCCAGGCCGGCTGTGCCCTGATTGGTGGTGAAACCGCGGAAATGCCAGGTATGTACGCACCTGGCCATTACGACCTTGCAGGATTTTGCGTTGGTGCGGTGGAACGCGACAGCATTTTGCCCCGGTCCGACCTTTGCGCCGGAGACGTTGTGCTTGGTGTGCCGTCGTCGGGTGCCCATGCCAACGGGTACTCGTTGATTCGCCGAATTGTCGACGAGGAAGAGGCTGATTTAGCCGCGCCCGCGCCCTTTGATTCATCAGTAACGCTTGGCGACGCGCTGATGGCACCCACCCGCCTGTATATCAAAGAGGCGCTGGCGGCGATCAAAGCGAGTGATGGGGTCAGGGCGTTTGCGCACATCACCGGTGGCGGTCTGCTGGAAAACGTGCCCCGCGTTCTGCCCGCTGGCCTCAACGTGGATATCGACGCTAATGCATGGGCCCTGCCGCCCTTGTTCAAATGGTTGCTTGAACAGGGAAATGTTGCTCCCCTCGAACTCTGCCGCACCTTCAACTGTGGAATCGGACTGGTCGTCGTAGCTTCGCCTGACGCCGCGCCGGCAATTATTGACGCGTTCAATGGTGAGGCCATCGAGATTGGCGTGGTTACGCCTGGCGATGCCAGCAAGGCCGATGAACCGGTATGCCGCATGGACGGCCTGGAGGCCGCATGGCGCGGCTGAAGCTGGTCGTGCTCATATCTGGCCGTGGGAGCAACCTTCAGGCCCTGATCGACGCCTGCGCGGAGCCCGACTTTCCGGCCGAGATCTCCCTGATTATTTCCAATCGTGCTGATGCAGGTGGCCTGACGCGCGCCGAAACTGCCGGCATCGCTACCGCCGTCGTGCCGCACGGTAACTATCCTGATCGCGAAACCTTTGACTCGGCTCTTAGCGCCACCATCGCCGATGCCGGTGGCGAGCTCATTTGTCTCGCCGGTTTCATGCGCGTGCTCACTGCTGGATTCGTCGATCAGTGGCGTGACCGGCTGATCAATATCCATCCGTCATTGCTACCGGCTTTCAGGGGGCTCGACACCCATGCTCGGGCCCTTGCGGAAGGCGTGCGGCTAACTGGTTGCACAGTCCATTACGTGCGCACTGAAGTGGATGCCGGGCCGATCATCGTGCAAGCCGGTGTGCCCGTTATGCCGGACGATGACGAGGCGACCCTGGCGACCCGTGTGCTGGCCGCGGAACACCAGTGTTATCCGTTGGCAGTTCGCCTCATCGCCGAAGGGCGAACCTCAGTTCATGGCGAGTCCGTCACGATTTCTGGCCCAACGAATTGCCCGAATACGCTTATCAACCCCAGCCTGTAACTCTCTGTCAGGACAAGTAAAAGGGCCCGCAGCGAAAGCTACGAGCCCTTTTTGATCCGGCGACTAACGGGGAAGCGTTCAGGCAGCAGCCTTTGCTGTCTTGGTCACTGTCTCGTCAATACGTGCCTGGATCGGTGCGAACGCCTCGCTGGTGACCTTAGTGGTCATTTCGGTCAACTTGCCGGCCTGCGAAACGTAGGTGTCAAAAGCACCACGCGCCCATGTGCTCTGAACTTCGGTAGCGTCCTGAACATTTTTGGACGCGAGGACAGCCTGAGCCGTCTCGGCATTCTGCTCGAGCGCTGTGCGGGCAAAGTCGAGTGCCGTCTGTGCGCAGGCGCCGTAGCCCTGGGTTGCAATCTGGGAGGCCTTCACAAAAGCCTCGAAGTTGCTACGACCGATGCTGGTGAGTTCTTCAACAGAACCGGTCGCGTCAAACTCCTTGCCGAATGCGGCAAATGGGTTGGGCTTGGACTGCGTATTGGTCTTTGTTTTTTGGCCTGACATTGTCGAATTCCTTTTTGCTAGGTTTGGCGTGCCGCCTGATGCGCACCGCTTTGTGCAGGCGCTAATGCTGCAACGCAATATATGTTGCAGTGCAATATAAAGATTAATGCGGCACCGTCAAGGGGCAAATTCGGCTCTAGGCACTTGAAGCGTAAAAGATTGATAACGCCGAGTTATTGCTGGTAACTCGGATCCAGAACAACGGTATCTTGTGTCTCCAAAGCCTTCAGTTGGCGCGCTTTACGGGGTGCGGCGTAAAATACCGATTGGTCGCGCGCACCCCTCGTTGCCTCGCCAAATGGTCGCCGCACCCGTACGACAGTTCTATTTGCACGGGCCTCACGGTTGGCTGACTCGAGCTGCTGCGCCACTTCACGGTTCCACGGCATAGTGTAGGCTCGGGGCTCATCGAGCCCAGGAATCTGGAGCCACACATATATTGCTTCACCCTCCCGGGTTGATGCCCCCAGCAACTCGGCTTCCGCAACGCTCCCCATGCCCCACTCCAGCCCGACCGGCTTTGGCTTGCTGAGCAATTCGCTGTACCCGACATATCCAAGTGCCATTACGACGCCGGTCAAGCACACAGCGGTACCTTTCACCCATATGCGGCGCGGCGACCATATTGCGATCGCCACCAGCGCCAGTGACGCAAATACAACGCCAGCGAAAAGGTAAGGCAGCATGCTCATAGCTTCTGATTTTCCCGTAAGGGGCGGAACAGTGAGTGGACACTGCCGGCCTTCAATTGTCCGTCGCTACCGAGCTTGAAGCGGAAAACGGTCAGTTCTTCATCCACCTCGATGAGCGCCACCCGACGCGCCAGAATTTGCTTGGTCGTGCTTGCGGTGTCGCCGCCTTTGACACTTACGACCACATCTGCCGGAATCGTCCGACCGGTGGCATTCCCGCGAGTGGCATAAAGATGAAGGTTGACGGTGTATTCGCCCGCGTCGATTCCCCGGCTGTAGCTGACCTCGTAGTTGAGCTCAGTCGCATCCATGAGCTGCCCTCGGTCATCACGTAGAAGATTGAACTTGGCGCTGCCCTTGTTGGAATAACCCACCGCTGCGTCGTTGGGCGCGGCCACCCAAAGATCGATATCCGCATCAACACCATCCGGCCAGCGCACTTCGACAACAACGTTGCCTGGCGGCATAAGAGCCGCTTCCGCTTGCTTGGTCGGTGGATTCAGATGTGGCAACAGCAACATGACCACGACGACGAAACCGGCAAGGGCAAGCAAAATGACATCGCGAAATACGGTGCCACCTGCGTCATCTTCAAACTCGTCAATCCCGTCGAGCATAGGTCTCTCCAAGCTCGACAACTGCAGTGATCAGATTGATGGTGCCACTGGCCAAAAGCCGGTAATTGATCATGAGCCAAATATTGAAAACCGCGCCCACCAGCGTTGTATAGAGTGCGACGGACATACCATTGATCAGGGTCGACACCATGGGGCCGACGGATTTCACATCGCTGGCGAGATCAGGGTCGACACCTGACAACGCGATGATGAAACCGAGAACGGTCCCAATGAGACCCAGAAACACAAGAGTGTTGGCGATATGCCGCACAATTCCGATACGGCTACCCATTTTGATACGAAATGAATTGGCGGTCAGCGAGCGGCTTCCACCACTGCGCAGCTTGACCGCTTGCAAATACCCGGTAACACGAGAGGGTTCGAGCGGGTCATAGGTTTTGATCAGGTTCAATTCGGCACTGGTCCGCCAGATGCGCATACCGCAAATCACGAGCCCGACCAGAAAGAGGCCAAAAATCAGAAACACAATGCCGGTGGAATCCGCCTTGGCTGCAATCGTCACCCAGCCCTGAAAATGAGCTGCGCCGAGCAAGGCAAAGCCCGCCATATTGACAACGATGAAGCGGAATAGAAGAAGGTAGCGATAGCGCTGGAGATTGGTGCGACGACCAGTCAGCGCTTTTTCAAGTGCCTCAAGTGGCCCAGCTTTTTCATGGGTGCCGGGGCCGAAATCGTGTTCAGCGGCAAACTTGCTCTCAGCCCCACCAAAAGACTGGATTTCGGCCTGAGCCGGGAACTCTGCACTTGGGCGCTGCATGACGCTCTCCTTTTGGCCAGCCGCCTCGATACAAGCTCCCCCGGGATCTCCCCTTTCGATATCTCCTGAATCATTGGTGTTGTTATCTAACACATGGGCGACGCGATCTTCAGGCTTGCTGCCTTGTGCTTTCGCTTTCGCACCACTCACGACAATAGGCGCACATCATTAAATATTTGTTGCCGGGGCCACCCAAATCACTAATCAAACCTTGATTGTCAAACATAATTTGATGATCACCCCTGGTCGCACGGCAGACTCTGCGGCGACACACCACGGTTGACGCCACCGCCCGTCATAGGGATTATCGCGGCACATAATTCCAAAATTCTCAAAACGGAGTGAATGAAGCGCGATGAAACTCGTGACCTTCGAACGTGCCGGCGTCCAGGATATCGGTATCATCGACCCCGACAGCAGCCGTATCTGGCCGGTCGGTGATCGTATCAACAATGGCGGCGGCAACATGCTCGCCCTCATCGAAAACTTTGCGTCTGTGCGCGATCGCCTCACGACTGAAGGTGACAGCATCGACGTGGCTGATGTGACCATCGTCGCGCCGATTCCGCGTCCGTCACGGAACATCTTCTGCGTCGGCAAAAACTATTTTGAACACGCGCAGGAATTTACCCAAAGCGGCTTCGACGCCACCAGCAAACGCGGTGAGAATGTACCGGACCATCCGATCATCTTCACTAAGCCATCCACCACCGTGGTCGGCCCGGGTGCCCCCGTTCTTACCCATTCGGCGGTAACCGAGCAGCTCGATTATGAAGCCGAGCTCGCGCTCGTTATCGGCAAAGGCGGCCGCGGGATTACCAAGGCCCAGGCCTTCGATCACGTTTTCGGCTACACCATCGCCAACGACATCACCGGGCGCGATATGCAACTCAAGCATCGCCAATGGTTCCTCGGAAAGTCGCTCGATACATCCTGTCCGTTGGGGCCCTGGATCGCGACCGCCGACGAAGTCGATGCAGAAAACCTCGACATCAAATGCTGGATCAACGGCGAGCTCCGACAGGACGCCAACACCAAAGATCTGATTTTTGATATTCCGACAATTATTGAAACAATTTCGGCCGGGCTGACACTCGAGCCGGGCGATATCATTTCCACTGGCACGCCCGCGGGTGTCGGAATCGGCTTCAAGCCACCTCGTTTCCTGAAGGCTGGAGATACGATGAAAATCTCAGTCGATGGACTAGGCAGCCTCAGCAACACACTCAAATAATCGCGTAATCGGCGCGGCACAGGTCCACGTAGCGGCCCGCCCGCCCAACCGGGGAGAAAGACTAATGATGCGCATCAACGGAAAAAACCTGGCGGTAGAAATCCACGGCGATGGCGAAGCCATGATCATGATCCACGGACTGGGTGGATCAAGCAATGCGTGGATGCCGCAGTGCTCGGTGCTCTCGCGGACCCACAAAATCATTCGACCTGACCTCGAAGGGTCTGGTCGGTCCCCGGCCAAAGGCAAGATTTCCATTGCGTCCTTCATGAAGGACGTCTTCTCGATAATGGACAAACTTGAAATCAAATCGGCCCATTTTCTGGGCCATTCATTGGGCACAGTGATTTGCGCCCACATGGCTGCCAAGTCTCCCAGCCGCGTCAAGAGCCTGGCTCTTCTCGGCCCCGTCGCCGAGCCGCCGCAGCCAGCACGACAAGCCATTCGTGACCGCGCTGCACTCGCCCGCAAAGAAGGCATGGTGCCCATTGCCGATGTTTTGGTGCAGGTTTCCACCTCTGCCGAAACCAAGGCATCCAAGCCGGCCGTTGCTGCTTTGGTTCGTGAAATTGTCATGCGTCAGGATGCCGAGGGCTATGCCCGCACCTGCGAAGCATTGGCCGCCGCTAAAGCTGCTGATTTTTCAAAAATTAAGTGCCCAACGCTGCTGATCACTGGCGACGAAGATGGTGTCGCGCCGCCGGCTGCCGCAAAGGCTATGGCCAAGGCGATCAAAAAATCTGAGCTTCTGCTACTGAGCGGTTGCGGTCACTGGACGCCGATCGAGAAGCCCACCGAGGTAAATGACGCACTGTTGAACTTCTATTACGGCTAGTTCAATGGCGACCAGAAAACCTGCCAAGGCACCGGCCACAAAGGCCGGTGCCGCCAAGAAGATTGCGGCCACAAAGGCCGGTGCCGCCAAGAAGATTGCGGCCACAAAGGCCGGTGCCACCAAGAAGACTGCGGCAAAAAAAGCCGGTGCCACCAAGAAGACTGCAGCCAAAAAAGCCGGTGCGACTAAGAAATCGGCTACCAGAAAAAAGGTAGCGGCAAAAAGCGCTACGGCAACCGAGCGCAATATCATGTACATATGTCGCTCTTGTGTGTGGACTGAGGCGAACAGAGAGATAGACGGCAAACGCCAGGGCAAGTTCTTACTCGATGCCGTCAACGAACTTGTGGACAACAAGCCGCTACCCAAAACGGTTGATCTGCGAGGCGTCTTTTGCCTGAACGGCTGCAAAAACCCCTGCAACGTTTCGTTTCGCGCCCGCGACAAGTTTTCACTGCGTTTCAGTCATCTGACGCCGGAGCATGCCGCTGACGTCGTGGCCGTTGCCGAAGCCTATGCTGGCAGCGCCGACGGCGATCTGGCCGATAGTGAAATACCGGGCGCTCTGCAGGGCAAAGTGAGCGTTCGCACCCCACCGACGCCGCTCCCACGTCGCGGGTAGTGCGTTAGCGCTTTTCGATACGCATTTTGCCTGCGATGAGTACTTTTCGCAGAGACCAGGGGTCAGTGCAAAAGTTGGCCAATAATTGGCGTATCGAGCCCTTGAGGCAGCGTGACTCGAAAGGTCGTCCCCGCCCCCTCCTGGCTCTCACAGGTAATTGTGCCGCCATGGCTGGCTACTGCCCGCTTGATAATCGCCAGGCCCAGACCTGTACCGGAAATAGCACCGACATTATCAAACCGATGAAACGGCTCAAACAACCGATCCCGGCCAATTTCAGGGATGCCCAACCCAGCATCGGTGCAGGCTACTCTGACCCGCTGGTCTTCGCACCAAGCCTCCAGCATGACCGGGCCGCCATCCGGCGAGTATTTGATGGCATTTGATAGAAGATTTCCGACGACTTGCCGAAAGATCTGCTCATCAAGCAAAACTTCGCTGCAATTTCCGTTGATCCGAAACTGGAGCTCATGCCGGTCAGTGGCTTGAAGGCGTGCCTTGTCGATTAGTTCCTCAAAGAGCTCTTCAATATCGATAGGTGTCGGAGACACTTCCATCTGCCCGGAGTCAACGCGCCCGAAATTCAGGATATCGTCGAGCAGGTGCGTGATGTTGCCGACTTCCGACACAATTTCGGCCAGATTGCTATCTTTCTCGTCGTCACTCATCCGCGGGCCATACCGCCGGACGATCTCCACCGCAGCCTGAATCGTCGTGAGTGGTGTGCGGAACTCATGCGACGCCATTGCGACGAACCGGGATTTGAGTTCCCCCAGTTCGCGCTCTTTTTCCAATGTCTGTTCCAGTTCCTGACGCGCGCGCCGCCTGACGCTGACATCAAAGCCCATCTGCCAACTCGACCAACCCGGCACCGGATAGGCCGCAGAAATATTGAACCACGAAATGGTCCGGTTGCCGCCGCCTTTGCACATGACGTCCCATTCCCAATCCCGGTAGTCACTGTGTTCAAGCAGCGTCCGGCGCACCTGGGCGCGCCGCTTTTCGTTCGGCCATAACAGTTCCAGACCTTTCGGATTGCCCACCACCTCATTAGCCGGAAACTCGGTCACCCGCTCACATTCCCGATTCCAGACGATAATCTCGCCTTGTTCGTCGAGTGCAAACATCATCACGGGCATGTTCTGAATAACCCGACGAAGGCGGTCTTCGCTCTGGGTCAGCGCATCATGCGCTTCGTATTCCTCCGTCCGGTCAATTCCCAGCGCGAACATCCCATCGATCTGGCCATCATCCTGACGATTTGGCACGAGGCTCACCTGGAGGCGGCGCCGACCCAGCCGCGTATTTCTGTCGGCTTCATAGGTGACAGCCTCGCCCGCCAGGACGCGCGTATACGGATCGTCAATTTCAGAAAACGCCTCATCGCCGACAATCTGGTCAATCGGCATGCCCTGCACATGTTCACGAGAATTCCCAAACCAGGTCTCGTATTTTTCGTTCACGAAGCGAATACGTAAGTTGCTGTCGATAGACGCCACCACGGCCGGAATGCTGTCTGTAATCAAACGCATCTGGCGCTCGTTTTCGGTCAATGCGCGCTGTGCGTGGTCTAGGTCCCGCAGGCGATGCTCAAGCGCCTCATTGGCCCGACTTAGTTCGCGCGTGCGCTCGACCACCTCTTTGTTCGCAACTTCATGCGCCTGAACCAACCGTCCCACGAGCCCTGCGTTTTCCTCACGCAGGCGCACTGAGGAATCCAGCCAGCGATGCACGGTGCGCGAAAAAAAGCTGATCGCGACTCCGTACACCAACACCATTGCCCCCATGGCGACATGTGTAATGTCGTCGCCCGTGAGGAGGACCACACCAAAAGGGATAAACATTGGCCAGATCGACGCGTAAAACACCGGCAACATCGCCGTCAGGCCCGCCATCGAGCCGGCGCTCATGCCACCCAGAACAAATGCCATAAACACGTGATCAACAGTCGAAGGCGAAACCACAAACACCAAAACGCCGCCTGCGCCCCAGCCGATTCCACCCAACGCCGAGCTCACAAATGCCAGCCGCTGCCACACCTGCACTGTTTCAACCGCATGCGACCTGCCGCGCCAGGCAACAAGCCAGATTCCCGCTCGAAGCAGTGAAAATGCGACCATCACACCAGCCCAGATAAGCACCGAAACACCGTCCGTATTTGGCCAGACAACAGCGCCAACAAGCACAGCGTTGAAAATGTTGACCACCATCACAGTGGGCATCTGACCGAAATACATCCGAACCAGCTCAAGCTGGTGCAGTGCTTCGCCTTCGCCCGGAACGCCCGCACCGCGATGCGTATCAGCGCCCGTCGAGCGGCTATCTTTGCGACCGGTATCCGTTGTCATAGCAATACTCTGAGCCGTTTCATTTCCTCATTATGGCCGAATACTACCGGATTCCCTGGCAACGCGGGCGCAAAGAAATTGGCTCTCTGGTGCGTTGTCGCGCGGAGTGGTAAATGAGAGTTGCACATGAACTTTCCCGGACCCCTTCCGAAACGTCAGAAAGATGAAACTTCCCTAGGACGAAACCGATGACCATGCGCGATCTTTCCAACGAGGCTGAATACAGTCTGCGGCCCCGGCACCCGGATTTCGAAGCTCATTTTGCGGAATGGCGCGCCCTGAGTGATCGCGCGCGGACATCGCTTGACTGCGAGCTGGGTATTAGCTACGGCGACGGCCCGAACACGACGCTCGACCTGTTTCCGGCCGCCGGTGACAGCAATCCGCTGCTCATTTTTATTCACGGCGGATACTGGCGCTCCATGGACAAGGACGACCATGCCTTTGTTGCGCTGGGCTTTGTGCCTGAAGGAATATCGGTCGCGTCCATCAATTATGCGCTGACACCTTCAGTTTCGCTCGACGAAATTGTGGCTCAGGTCCAGGCCGCAGTTATTTGGCTGCACGCCAATGCGGCGCGGGCATCCGCCGACCCGGCAAAGCTGCATGTGTGTGGGCATTCCGCCGGCGGTCACCTGACCGCCGCAATGCTCTCGACAGACTGGGCTACCCGTGGCTTGCCCGCCGACACGCTGAAATCAGGTATGCCAATCAGTGGCGTATTTGATCTGCGGCCGTTGCTCAAAACTTCGATCAACGTTGATGTCCGTCTCGATGAAGCTGCCGCCCATCGCAATAGCCCGTTGCTCCACCTGCCCGCCCATGGCGCCCCAATGCTGGCCGCCGTGGGGCTTGGTGAAACCGACCAGTTCGTTGCCCAGTCAAAAGGCTACGCAACTGCGTGGACCAAAGCCGGCTTTGACGGCGCCTTCCTTGGCGTGCCCGAGGTACACCATTTCAATATTCTGACGGACCTGGCATTTCCTGACAGGGCGCTGACCGTGGCCGCTCTGGATCATATTCGCAGCGCCTGCTAGCCATTTTTCGGACACCCTTACATTGACCCAAACTACCGACCACGGTCGCCGCGACGTCCTGCTGCTGGCAATTTGCCAAGCGCTGTTCATGACCTCCACCGCAGCAATTGTCGCTGGCTCGGCACTTATTGGGCACAGCCTGGCGGACGACAAGTCGCTCGCCACGTTGCCGCTCTCAAGTCAATTCATCGCGATGATGATATCGACCATTCCGGTGTCCCTTCTGATGAAGCGGATCGGGCGAAAAAACGGCTTCACGGTCGCACTGATTGTTGGCCTCGGCGGATCCGTACTGGCTATCCATGCTATTCTAAACGACAGCTTTGTTCTTTTTTGTGTTGCGAGTGCACTCGTCGGCGTCATGAACGCGGCGGGCCAGTACTATCGATTTGCCGCCGCCGACGCCGCCA